>CAIXMB010000157.1 GCA_903920435.1 uncultured Actinomycetes bacterium | reverse complement strand
CACCGACCGGGCTCGCCGGGTCGTCGTCCTGGCCCAGGAAGAGGCCCGGATGCTCAACCACAACTACATCGGCACCGAACACATCCTTCTGGGTCTCATCCACGAGGGAGAAGGTGTCGCGGCCAAGGCGCTCGAGTCCTTGGGCATCTCGCTCGAGGCCGTCCGCCAGCAGGTCGAGGAGATCATCGGGCAGGGCCAGCAGGCGCCGTCCGGTCACATCCCCTTCACCCCGCGCGCCAAGAAGGTGCTCGAGCTGTCCCTGCGCGAGGCGCTGCAGCTCGGCCACAACTACATCGGTACCGAGCACATCCTGCTCGGCCTCATCCGCGAGGGTGAGGGCGTCGCCGCCCAGGTGCTCGTGAAGCTCGGTGCAGACCTCAACCGAGTGCGCCAGCAGGTCATCCAGCTGCTCTCGGGCTACCAGGGCAAGGAGGCTGTCGCCGTCGGCGGCAACGACGCCGCGCCCGACAAGGGCTCGCAGATCCTCGACCAGTGCGGCCGCAACCTCACGCAGGCAGCACGTGACGGCAAGCTCGACCCGGTCATCGGCCGCGAGAAGGAGATGGAGCGGGTCATGCAGATCCTCTCCCGCCGTTCCAAGAACAACCCCGTGCTCATCGGCGAGCCCGGCGTCGGTAAGACCGCGGTCGTCGAGGGCCTTGCTCTCGCCATCGTGCGCGGCGACGTGCCCGAGACGCTCAAGGACAAGCAGCTCTACACGCTCGACCTCGGCTCGCTCATCGCGGGCAGCCGCTACCGCGGTGACTTCGAGGAGCGCCTCAAGAAGGTCACGAAGGAGATCCGCACCCGCGGTGACATCATCACCTTCATCGACGAGATCCACACCCTCGTGGGTGCGGGTGCCGCCGAGGGCGCGATCGACGCTGCGAGCATCCTCAAGCCGCTCTTGGCTCGTGGCGAGCTGCAGACGATCGGCGCGACCACGCTCGATGAGTACCGCAAGCACTTCGAGAAGGATGCCGCTCTCGAGCGCCGCTTCCAGCCCGTGCAGGTGCACGAGCCCTCGCTGCCCCACACGATCAACATCCTCAAGGGGCTCCGCGACAAGTACGAGTCGTTCCACCGTGTCTCCATCACGGACGGCGCGATCGTGGCGGCCGCGAACCTGGCAGACCGCTACGTTGCAGACCGGTTCCTGCCCGACAAGGCCATCGACCTGATCGACGAGGCCGGCGCTCGCCTGCGCCTCTCGATCCTCTCGGCCCCGCCGGAGCTCCGCGAGTTCGACGAGAAGATCGCCGCCGTTCGCGGACAGAAGGAAGGTGCCATCGAGGACCAGGACTTCGAGAAGGCCGCATCGCTGCGCGACGAGGAGAAGAAGCTCCTCGGCGAGCGCCTGCGCCTCGAGAAGCAGTGGAAGTCGGGCGACGTCTCCACCACCGCACAGGTGGATGAGGGGCTCATCGCCGAGGTGCTGGCCGCGGCCACGGGCATCCCCGTGTTCAAGCTCACCGAGGAGGAGTCGTCGCGACTCATCTTCATGGAGAAGGCCCTGCACATGCGCGTCATCGGTCAGGAGGAGGCCATCTCGGTGCTCTCCAAGACGATCCGCCGCACGCGCGCCGGCCTCAAGGACCCGAAGCGCCCCTCGGGCTCGTTCATCTTCGCCGGCCCCACGGGTGTCGGTAAGACCGAACTCGCCAAGGCGCTCGCCGAGTTCCTGTTCGACGACGAGGACGCACTGATCTCCCTCGACATGTCGGAGTACGGCGAGAAGCACACGGTCTCACGACTGTTCGGTGCCCCTCCCGGCTTCGTCGGCTTCGAGGAGGGCGGGCAGCTCACCGAGAAGGTGCGCCGCAAGCCGTTCTCCGTGGTGCTGTTCGACGAGATCGAGAAGGCGCACCCCGACATCTTCAACTCGCTCCTCCAGATCCTGGAAGAGGGACGCCTGACGGATGGCCAGGGTCGCGTCGTCGACTTCAAGAACACCGTGATCATCATGACCACGAACCTCGGAACGAAGGACATCACGGGCACCCCCATCGGGTTCACGTCGTCCACCGACACCGCCACCGGTTACGACCGGATGCGCGGCAAGGTCGTCGAGGAGCTCAAGAAGCACTTCAAGCCCGAGTTCCTCAACCGCGTCGACGAGACCATCGTGTTCCCGCAGCTCACGCAGGACGAACTGCTGCAGATCGTGGACCTCTTCATCAAGCGCCTCAGCGAGCGCCTGATGGACCGCGACCTGACCGTCGAGATCACCGTCCCGGCGAAGGCGCAGCTCATCAAGGTGGGCTGGGACCCGTCGCTCGGAGCCCGTCCGCTCCGCCGTGCCGTTCAGCACGAGGTCGAGGACGCGCTGAGCGAGAAGATCCTGCACGGCGAGCTGAACGCGGGCGACCACGTTCACGTCGACTGGATCGACAACGAGTTCGTGTTCACCACCTCGCGCCAGGCGGGCCTCCCCGAGAAGGAGCCCGAGGCCGTCGAGGCGTAGGCATAACCGGCGATCGAGCCTGTCGAGATTCTCGACAGGCTCGATCCGTTTAACTCTCGATACTGTGACCGTATGCACCGCCGCCCCAGCCGCCTCATCATTCCGCAGTACTCGCCGCCGCCCGGCCTCAGCCTGGTCGCGGCAGCCGAGCTGCTCGGCGAGAGCCGACGGGCGGTGGCGGCCCAGATCGTCGACTTCGCCGTGCGCAAGGTCATCACGATCGCCCGTGACCGGGGTGCAGGCAAACGCAGCGGGTTCACGCTGACCTACGTGGGCGCACCGGCGGGCGGCCCCGACGAGGATGCGATCCTCGTGACACTCTTCTCCGGCACACCCCCGGCCGGAACATCCCTTCGTCTCGCACCGGGGCGCAACCGCGAGCTCGGCCAGTCGCTGAAGAATCCGCACCGCTGGATCGTGGCGCGCCTCGTCGATGCGGGTCTCGCTCGGCCGAAGTCGTTCTGGGCAAAGGTCTTCGGCCGCACGGAGCCCTCGGTGCCGACGCCCCTCGCCTACCCTCTGGTAGACCACCTCTGGGGGCTCCACGACTACATCAGACTTGCGGAGAAGGATCGGCTCGCGTTCCTGCAGTCACCCGAGGGTGCCCAGCGCAGCGCGCTCGGCGAGCTCGAGCTGCTCCTGCTCAACGAGAAGCTCCTGCCGTACGCCGTGCTCTTCGGCCTGGAGAAGGAGTGGATGCGGGAGCTCGACGTGCAGTACCGGTCGCTGCCACCGGAGCTCATCTCCGACATCGGCGACGTCGTGCTGGCCGCCGACGTCCTCCTCACCGGGGTCCAGCTGATCGGCGACATCGCGACCATCGTCGACGCCGCCGACGCACTCGAAGGTGTCGGCGCGGTCTTCGGTGGCATCGGGGACTTCCTCGGCAGCCTCGACTTTCCCGACTTCGGCTAACGTAACGCTGTGCCTGCCTTCACCGTCCGCGCCGCCCGCACCGCCGATGTCCCCGGCATCCAGCAGCTCGTCGAGCCGCTCGCGGAACGTCGCATCCTGCTCGGCAAAGACCGCGTCGTGCTGTACGAGGCGGTGCAGGAGTTCCGCGTCGCGGTCACCGACGACGGCACGATCATCGGCTGTGGCGCCCTGCACGTCATGTGGGAGGACCTCGGCGAGGTGCGCACGCTCGCCGTCACCGACGCGTGGCTCGGCAAGGGGGTCGGCCACGCCATCCTCGAGCGCATCCAGTCCGACGCCGTCGAGCTCGGGTTGAGCCGGCTCTTCTGCCTCACGTTCGAGACGACGTTCTTCGGCAGGCACGGGTTCGCGCCGATCGAGGAGAGCGTCGTTGCTCCCGAGGTCTTCGCCCAGCTCACCCTCTCGCCCGATGAGGGCGTCGCGGAGTTCCTCGACCTCTCGCGCGTCAAGCAGAACACGCTCGGCAACACGCGCATGCTCAAACTGCTCTGATGGACCTCTCGCGCGTCTCGATCGGCCTGCCCGGGGCGACGCCGCACGACATCGTCGAGGCACTCGCCCCCCAGATCGAAGCGGCCGGATTCCACGCCCTCTGGTTGAACGACACCCCCGACGGTGACTCCCTCGCGGGGCTCGCCGTCGCCGCGCAGGCGACCTCGACCCTCGCCCTCGGCACCGGAGTGATCCCCATCGACCGCCGCCCCGCCCGCGCTATCCTCGGCGCCCTCGACGGGCTGCCGATCGAGCGCCTGTCGCTCGGCGTCGGCACGGGCGCCGCGAAGCACGGTCTCGACCTCACCGAGCGCTCGGTCGCAGAACTCCGTGCGGGTACGAACGCGGCCATCGTCGTGGGAGCGCTCGGCCCGAAGATGCGGGCTCTCGCCGCCCGCGTCGCCGACGGGGTGCTGCTCAACTGGCTGACGCCCGAGGCTGCGGCCGAGCAGCGTGCCTCCGTGCGAACCATCCTCTACGCCCGCACCGCCCTCACGCCAGACGCCCTGCCCGCCCTTGAGGAGGAGGCGGCGCGCTACGGAAGCTACCCCGCGTACGCCGCGAACTTCGAGCGCATCGGGGCGTCGCCGCTCGAGACGACCATCCGGTCATCCGGCCGCATTGCCGACTACCTCGCCGCCGTCGACGAGCTCGTGCTGCGGGTCGTCGTAGCTCGGCCGACCCTCGCCGAGTACGAGCGGTTCCTGACAACCCTGCGCTAGACCGCGTGCCCTCCGGGCCCTCGTGCGGAGCGCGCTTACCCTGTGGTCATGTCGACGTTCCGCAATCCGGTCGGTCCGCAGTCGAGCCGTGTCTACTGGCGCCGTCGCCTGGTGGTGCTCCTCGGGCTCCTCGCCGTCATCATCGTCATCGTGCTCATCGTCGTGAAACCGGGTTCCGGCTCCACCGGATCGCCGACGCCCAAGCCCGGGCAGACGTCCTCCAGCGCGCCGAAGCCCGGGTCGACGAACGCGGCAGATGCCGTCGCGTGCGATCCCGCCAAGGTCACCGTCGAGGGCGGCACCGACGCGACGAGCTACGACGCCGGCGTGAACCCCGTCTTGACCTTCACGCTCAAGAGCCTCATGACAGAGCCGTGCACGCTCGCGGTCGGCTCCGATTCGCAGGAGTTCAAGGTCACGAGCGGCGACGAGCTCATCTGGAGCTCGAAGGACTGCCAGACCGACGCGGTCGCGGCCACGACGGTGCTCATGCCCGGAGTGCCGAAGGCCGGCCCGACCGTCACCTGGGATCGCACCCGCTCCTCGGCCGACACGTGCGACTCCGCGCGCGACCCCGTGATCGCCGGCGGCGCCAGCTATCACCTCACCGTGGTCGTCGGCACGCTCACCTCGACGAACGACCGCCAGTTCCTGCTGTATTGAGCCGCTAGCGGGTCGGCCCGTACGGCGACGGCGGGCAGCGGTCATCGATGCGCTGCCACTGCGCGGCAGACGGTACCGGCGCGATGTCGTCGTACGGGCTCCACCACGGTGTGCTCGGGATGTAGCCGCCGTCGCGGTTGTCGACGGCGAAGCCCATGAGCTGCAGGCAGGGCACGAGGCGCGTGCGCTGGTAGTTCCACGCCCAGGCCCGCTCCTCCTCGCTGAACATGCCGATCGCCGCCGGGTCGGACACGTCGATGGGGTACTGCAGGGTGCAGACGAAGAGCGCGCGGTTCTGCGCGTCAGAAAGCGGCTCGCCATTCGGTCCGATCCAGTACCCGACCTGGCCCTGGTACGTGATCGACGGGATGCCCGTGCTCTGGCTGAAGCACTCGAGGGCCTTCTGGTCGTCTGTGCTGTAGGCGATCGGCTCGACCTCCGGCATCGGAGCGTCTTGGGGGGCGATCAGGAACCACCAGAACTCGTTGCGGTCGAGCACCCGTTGTTCCGCCTCCTCGACAGTAACTCCCTGCGGCGCCACCGGGGCGGGCACCTCCGCGCAGCCGGCGAGCAGGCACACGCCCACCGCCGCGACCACGAGACCCCGCATGCCCCGAGCCTAGATCGGGTCTGGTTGACTTGCACCATGACGACGCTCGCCGAGGCCCTCGAAGCCCAGGATGTCGCCGCTGTCGCATTCGCGCTGCGCAACGGCACGGTCACGGTGCCGCTGCTGCCGGTGGAGGGTCCGCCGCAGGTGCGCGTGTTCCGCCGCGGCGACGCCGACAAGTACATGCTCCTGCTGTTCTCGTCGCCCGAGACCTATGTGCGCATGGTGCCGGATGAGCCGGAGCATCCGGTCGCTGACTATGACGCCGCGGCGCTCCAGGACTTCCTCGCGCAGAACGCCGGGGTTCTCGAGGCGGTGTGGTTCGACGTCGCTGGACCTCACGCGATGCAGGCAACCCCACAGGATGTGCTCGAGGCGCTCGAGCTGAGCGCGGGTTGAGTAGCGCGCTCTGGCGCGCGTATCGAAACCGATCACGTCAGGGTTTCGATTCGGCCGCGGGGGGCCTACTCAACCCGCGCTAGAAGACGAATCGCGTCGCGTCGGTCGGGAAGCTCGTCCACGCCAGGGCCATCGTGGGGGTGAACACCCGCAGGCCGCCGCCGTCATCGCCCGCCCACGAGTCGGGACCGGGGGAGTACCCGTCGGCGTGGTACTTGGCGAACGCCGCTGAGATGCGTTCACCGAGCTCGCCGTCGGCCCTCGTGGCGTGCGAGGTGCCCTCGATGATCACGGGCCGCAGACCGTCTTCAAGGGTGAGCGTGCAGGCCGGGTTCGCCTCGGCGTTGCGGGCGTGCCGCGTTGCGGGCGAGCCGTCGTAGTAGAACTTCTCGTCGAGCCAGACGCCCCAGCGGGGGATCGAGTGGGGGGCGGCCGTCGGGCCGCACCGTCGAGAGCCAGTAGTGCTTCGATTCGACGAGTCTCGGCTCGATCGCCGACCACTCGAGGAGCCCCTCGTCTGTCTCGGGGAGTCCGTAGCCATCGGGGAAGGTCGGTCGTTCTCGGCGCATGAGGGGAGGCTAGCCCTCACCACCGACGGGAGTAAGGTCGGATGAGTGCCACCTGACGACGACGGATCCCTCACCCCGCGACAGCGCAAGCGCCTGACGAGGGTGCGTAGCGATAACGCGATGATCGCGACGCTCGCCGCCACCGGCCTCATCGCGGCCTTCATGCAGACGGTCGTCACGCCGATCATCCCCGAGCTCCCCGAGCTGCTCGACACCACGAGGGCCGACGCGTCGTGGGTGCTCACGGCGACGCTCCTCGCGGCGGCCATCTCGACTCCGATCAGCGGCCGTCTCGGCGACATGTACGGCAAGCGGCGCATCATGCTCGCGCTGCTGGTCATCATGGCCGTGGGCTGCGTCATCGCGGCCCTCTCGAGCACGCTCATCCCCATGGTCGTCGGCAGAGTGCTTCAGGGCGTCGGCCTGGGCGTCATCGCGCTCGGCATCAGCATCCTGCGCGACGTCATCCACCCGCGGAACCTCGGCGGCGCGGTCGCGCTGGTGAGCGCGACGCTCGGTGTCGGCGGGGCGCTCGGCCTTCCGCTCGCGGCGACCATCGCCCAGTACCTCGACTGGCACTTCCTGTTCTGGCTCGCGACCGCGTTGAGCCTCGTCGCCATCGCGGCGGTGGCGACGGTCATCCCGGTCAGCACGCTGCGCACCGGCGGGCACTTCGACCTGATCGGTGCGCTCGGTCTCGCCGTCGGCCTCGTCGGCATCCTGCTCGCCGTGTCGAAGGGCACGGAGTGGGGCTGGACGAGCCCGCTCACCCTCGGCCTGCTCGGCGGCGGACTCGCCGTGCTGGTTGCCTGGGGCTTCTTCGAACTGCGTTCCCAGAACCCGCTCGTCGACCTTCGAGTGGCCACGCGTCGAACCGTGCTGCTCACCAACCTCACCTCGATCGCCGTGGGCTTCGCGTTCTTCGTCTGCACGGCATCGCTGCCGATCGTGCTCGAGTCACCCACCAACAGCGGGGTGGGCCTCGGCCTCCCGCTCATCCTCGCGAGCCTCTGCCTCATGCCGCTCGGGCTCGTGATGTTCTTCCTGTCGCCGGTCGCCGCCCGGCTCTCCGCGGCACGCGGCCCGCGCACGAGCCTCATCCTCGGCGCGATCATCATCACCGTCGGCTTCACCCTCGCGGTGTTCTTCCTCGACCAGGTGTGGCACGTCATCCTCGTCTCGACCATCACCGGTATCGGTGTCGGGTTCGCCTACGCCGCGATGCCCACCCTGATCATGCGCGCGGTACCGCCCAGCGAGACGGCGGCGGCGAACGGCCTCAACTCCGTGATGCGCACGCTCGGCTCGACGATCTCGGCGACGGCGGTCGGCATCATCCTGTCGACGCACGTCGCCGGGGGCGTCCCCACGCGCGACGCGTTCTCGTACGTCTTCATCATGGGCGCGGCGGTCGTGCTCGTGGGAGTGATCATCGCCCTCTTCATCCCCCGCCGGTTCACCAACTACGACACGTCGAGCATTCCCGTGCAGAACGCCTCCTGAGAGGATCAGTCCATGGCCAAGCATGTGCTCGCATTCCTGAACCGCCCCTCGCCGGATGCCCCGGCGCACGCCCCCGGAGCCCCCGCGTTCCACTTCGCCGACGCCGCTGCGCCGCAGCTGAGCGTGCTCGATCTCGGCGCGACTCGCGGTGACGGAATCTTCGAAACCATCAGTGTCGGTTACGGCAGGCCGCAGGCGCTGGAGCACCACCTGCGCAGGTTCGCGTCCTCCGCCCGAACTCTCGCGCTCCCGGAGCCCGACCTCGACGCGTGGCGCGAGACGATCCTGGCCGTGATCGGCGGGCTCGAGCCCGCCGACGAGTCGTACGTGAAGACGGTCATGACGCGCGGCATCGAGGGCGATGACAAGCCCACGGGCTGGGTCTACGGCTCGCCGTCACCGGACTACTCGCGCGTGCGCAAGGAGGGCATCCGTGTCGTGCTGCTCGACCGCGGGTACCGCCACGACATCGAGGCGACCGCGCCGTGGCTGCTCGCCGGCGCCAAGACGCTCAGCTACGCCGTCAACCGCGCGGTCGCGCGCGAGGCCGCTCGCCGCGAGGCGGATGACGTGGTGTTCGTCTCCAGCGACGGTGTGCTGCTGGAGGGGCCGACCTCCACCCTCGTGTTCCGGCGCGGCACCCAGCTGCTGACCCCCGGCACGGGTCTCGGCATCCTCGACGGCACCACCCAGGCCAACGTGTTCCGGTTCGCCGAGACGAAGGGGATGACGACGGGGTTTGAGCTCGCCGGCCCCGACGCGCTGCTCGGGGCCGATGCCGCCTGGCTCGTGTCGAGCGTGCGGCTCGCGGCGCCCATCCGCGCCGTCGACGGAACGGACCTCGCGATCGACCACGCGTTCACCGCCGAGCTCAACGAGTACCTGAAAGGGCTGGTTGAGTAGCGCCCTCTGGGGCGCGTATCGAAACCGGGTTTCGATACGGCCGTTGGCGGCCTACTCAACCCGCATTGGGGTCGATCGGCTCCAGCGCGTACCCAGCCGTGTACTTCCGGTTCGGGTCGAGCTTGTCGATGAGGGCTACCAGGGCGCGCTGGATGTCGATGAGGCGCTTCACGTCGCCCTTCGACACAAGCCCCATTCCCGCGTCGATGGGCGTGAACCACTGCCGGAAGGCCGCGTCGTTACGGAACCGCTCGACGAATGCCGCGTAGCCCATGACCTTCGGGATGCGCGCCTTCGCCACGAGCTCCCATTCGAGCATGAGCTCTCCGATCGCGCGCTGCTCGGTGGTGAAGAACAGGAAGCCCTCGCTGTCGTCACTGCGGCGGAGCGTCTTGAGCACATCGTCGATGAGCTTCTGCACCGAGACATCCCTGCCGCCCTCGCCACTCGACGACAGCACCGCCTGGCGGCGCGCCTCGATCCAGCCGAAGTAGTGCGCGAAGAGGAACGCGGTGCTCGTCAGCGCATAGTCGCCGTGGCTCTCGTAGCGCTTCATGAGCGGCACCCATCCGCTCTCCACGATGTTGAAGATGCGCGACTGCAGCTCGGCGGCCGACTGCGCGAGCGGCTCGTAGACGCGCTCGGCGGCCTTGAGCGCCGACTGCGCCTCGATGCGCTCCTCGCGCTCGTCGGCGAGCCTGTGGCTGAGGCGCGCCGTGCGCACCGAGAACCACCCGGAGAGTGCAACGCTCGCGACGCTGAGGATCAGGGCGAGGGCGTTGAGCAGCGTCTCCGGAGCCATGGCGCAATGCTAGCCGTGAGGTCGCGTAACGATGGCGTGTCGAAAGGGTAGACGCGGCTTTCTATCGGTAAGGGCTCCCGTTAGGCTTGGCGAGTGGACGACGAGAAATTCGGTGTGCCCGCGGGCTGGTATCCAGACCCGCTGGGGCTCCCCCAGCTGCGCTGGTGGGACGCTCAGGCATGGACCGAGCACACGTCGGAGGCCCGTGCGCCCATGGTCGCGCAGCCAGCCGCCGCAGCCGCCGCCCGCGTCGTCGAGGAGGAGGCCCTGCCCTCCCGTCGCGACGTCCGCGAGCGCGAGCGCCGCGAGGCCACCGAGACCGGCGCCATCGACCTGCCCAGCAACGACCTGACGGGCCACGAGCTCATCGAGGCCGAGCTCGGCTCCGAGGCAGACACCGAGCAGGGCGAGCTCAGCGCGCAGCCGTTGCTCGCGATGACACTGCGCGAGCTCGAGCCGCCGCTCGAGGACACGCTCGACCAGGCGACCCCCGGGCCGCGCCGCGCGAGCTCGCACGCGAACGCAGCGCCCGCGGCATCCGCCCTCAGTGCGATGGCCGAGGAGGTCGCGCCGAAGCGCGCCACGAAGGGCCTCGAGACCTACACGGGCGCATCGTGGTCGATCGCCCTCATGCCGCTGTTCCAACTCGCGGTGCTGGTCGTGCTCGTGCTCACCGGTCTCGGCAGCAACCTGCCCCTCGTGCTCACCGTCGTGTTCGCGCCGTACCTCTTGGTCGTCGGCTTCGCCGCTTACGACAAGCTGCTGCTGCAGGTGTGGGGCCACGAGAAGCCCGCGCGCGCCCGCTGGGCGTTCGCGACGGCTCCCGCCTACCTAGTGGCGCGCGCCGTCAGCACCGTCAAGGAGACCGGCAAGGGGTTCGCCCCGCTCGCCGTCTTCGGCTCGGCGATCGTGGCCGTGCTCGCCGGCATCCTGATCCTGCCCGGCATCATCATCTCGGTCTTCCCCGACTCGTTCTCGCACGAGGCGGAGCAGTCGGTGAGTGCGGATGCCCGCGCCCTCGGTGCCGACCTGACCGTCGAGTGCCCTGCCCCGCCGCTCCTGATCGGCGACAGCTTCACCTGCATCGCGACGAAGCCCTCGGGTTCGACGGACTCGATCGTCGTGAGCCTGCAGCGCCAGAACGGGTGGGTCGGCTGGCAGGTCGACGACTGGGGCAACTGGGTTCTGACCGCGCCGTAAGGTCGCGGGTTGAGTAGCGCGCTCTGCCGCGCGTATCGAAACCGGGTTTCGATACGGCCGCGGGCGGCCTACTCAACCCGCTCACGCGGTTTCGATACGGCCGCGGGCGGCCTACTCAACCCGCTCAGAACTCTGGAACGTCGACCCGGTCGGCGGTCGAGCTCGCGAACGCGAGCCGCAGCGCCTCGCGTAGGTGGATCGCCTCCGAATCGATCACCGTCGAGAAGCCCAGCCGCTTGCCCTCGGCCGAGCGCTGCTTGGCGTTCGAGGCGGGGCGGATCTCGCCCGCGAGGCTGATCTCGCCGATCGCGGCCTGCGTCACGGGGAACGCCTTGTCTTTGAAGGCACTCGCGATGGCGAGGGCGATGGCGAGATCGGCTCCCGGTTCGGTGATGCGGATGCCGCCGACCGTGGAGACGTACACGTCGTAACCACTCAGCGGCATCCCGGCGCGCCGCTCGAGCACCGCGAGCAGCATGGCGACGCGAGAGCCATCCACCCCGTTGACCACGCGCCGCGGCTGGGGCGCCTGCGACTTCACGATGAGTGCCTGCACCTCGACGGGCAGGGCGCGACGACCCTCCACCGCGACGGTGACGCACGTGCCGCTCGTGGGAGTGCGCGCCCTCGACAGGAACAAGCCGCTCGGGTCGGCTACCTCGGCGATTCCGTCACCGGTCATCTCGAAGCATCCGACCTCGTCTGTCGGCCCGAAGCGGTTCTTGTGGGCGCGCACGAACCGCAGCGAGGTCTGGCGGTCGCCCTCGAATTGCAGCACGACGTCGACGAGGTGCTCGAGCAGGCGCGGGCCGGCGATGGTGCCGTCTTTGGTGACGTGCCCGACGAGCAGCACGGGCAGGTTGCGGTCTTTGCTGACCCGGATGAGCGTCGACGCGACCTCGCGCACCTGCGACGGCCCGCCCGCGAGGCCGTCGGTGAGGCCGGATGACACGGTCTGCACCGAGTCGACGATGACGAGTTGGGGCGACACCTGGTCGATCTGCCCGAGGATCGTCGCGAGGTCGGTCTCCGCAGCGAGGTAGAGGGAGGGCTGGAGCGCACCCGTGCGCTCGGCCCGCAGGCGCACCTGGCTCACCGACTCCTCGGCGCTCACGTACAGCACGCGCTGGCCGGATGCCGCGGCTCTCGACGCCACTTCGAGCAGCAGTGTCGACTTGCCGACCCCGGGCTCGCCGCTCAGCAGGATCGCGGCGCCGGGGACGATGCCGCCGCCCAGCACCCGGTCGAACTCGGCGATGCCGCTGGGCCAGTTCGCCACCGACTCGGCGCCGATCTCGGTGATCGCCATGGCGCCGCGCAGGGGAGCCGTGGCCGTGACGCGGCCGGAAGGGGCCGTGGCATCCACGACGGTGTTCCACTGCTGGCACTCGCCGCAGCGGCCCACCCATTTGACGCTCGTCCACCCGCACTCGGTGCAGCGGAACTGGGTGGTGGGGCGCGCCATGCGGCAAGCTTAGGCTCGGGCACGGACAACGCAGTCGAGGAGGCCAGCGTGGTGGACGACAGGTACGACCCGGCATTCCAGCGCGGCTATGAACCGGCCCCTGAGGCTCTCGAAGGGCCACCGCGCCGCAACCCCTGGCTGATCGCGCTCTGGATCCTCGCCTTCCTCTTGCTGGCGGCCGGCGGCTTCCTCCTCTCCCAGTCGGGCACGGCGACCACCGGCGGCATCGTCCCGTACTTCGTGCTGCCCGCGATCGCCCTCTCCCTCGCGCCCTGGCTCATCGGCACCGGTCTCGCAGCGGTGGTCGGCGCCGTGCTCGTGCACGCGCTGCGGTGGCGCGAGTGAGGCCCGCCACCGCGCTGCTCATCGCCGGCGCGGTCGTCGTGGCCGGGGGCACCGCCCTGCTCGCCCGCACGATCGGCGCCTACCTGGCCTCGCCGCTGCCCGTGTCGAGCTCGTCGGGGGTGAGCCCGTTCCGCCTCCCGGATGGCACGTTCGGCGGCTACCTGCCCCTGAGGTTCGGCCTGGAGCCCGTCGTGATCGGCGTCGGTCTCGTGCTGGTCGTCGCGGCGCTGGTGGTGGGCGCGGTTCAGAGCTCGCTGACCCGGGAGTCGACCAACGGCGCGAACGCCGAGGCCCACACGCGGTAGCCGCGGTCGTTCGGGTGGAACAGGTCGCCCGCGAACTGCGTGCTCACGCCCCACAGCCCCTGCCGCCGCGTGCGCGCGTGCAGCGGTGCGACGGCGAGGCCGCGCTCGGCAGCGGCATCCGTGATGATGCGGTTGGCGGCGCGCACGCGCTTCTCCGCGGGGAGGAAGTGGAAGCTCGGCACGGTCGCCACGATCGCGTGGCCGGGCAGCGCATCGAAGAGGGCACGGATGTCGCGGGCGAACCGCTGCTCGTCGAAGCCCGCGATGTCGTTCGCGCCGATGCTCACGGTCACGAGGTCGGGTTGCAGCTTCCGGAACGCCGGCAGCTCGGAGTCGAGGACCATCCGCACCGTCGCCCCGGAGATACCGAGGTTGACCACCCGCCAGCCGTCACCCAGCTGGCGGGCGAGCACGCCGACGTAGCTGTGATCCGGACGACTCGCGCCGATGCCCTGCGCTGCGGAGTCGCCGAGCGCGACGTACAGGCGCTCGCCCTCGGCCT
>CAIXMB010000156.1 GCA_903920435.1 uncultured Actinomycetes bacterium | reverse complement strand
GATCTGGAAGCCGAGCTCGACGCCTTGACGAAGCTCCACAACCGCGCGGCGTTCGACCGCACGCTCGAGCAAGCGGTGCAGATCGCGACCGGCACGGCCTCCCCCTTCGCGCTCGTGTTCGTGGACATCGATCACTTCAAGAAGCTCAACGACACCTTTGGCCACCCCGCCGGGGACGCCGTGCTGAGCAAGATGGCGGACACCCTCGTGCGGTGTTTTCCGCGAAGGGACGACCTCGTCGCACGGTACGGAGGCGAAGAGTTCTGCGTGGTCGTCAGAGACGTGGACGCAGTGAGCCGCGACCGACTCGTCGAGCGCCTGATGAGAGCCGTACGCGAGCAGCGATGCGCGCCGCCGCACGAGAAGCTCACGATCACGTGCAGCGTAGGAACCGCCATGTGGCGACCCGGAGAGACGCCTAAAACGCTGCTGGAGCGGGCGGACGCGGCCATGTACCGCGCCAAGAACTCGGGGCGCGATCAAGTAGCTGTCGAGCGCGTCGGCGTCGTCTAGATCTCCGGCCCGAGTGACGCCGGTCGATCGGCCGCTGTGCTGTGCTTGAGTTCGACGAGGATCGTGTGGGTGGGCGTGCTCCCGGTGTTCCGGCCGCTGTGCGACTGGGCGGGCAGCCACACGGCTGCGCCCGCGGGGAGGGTCACGTCGCGACTCCCGCCACCGCTCGACAGGCGCCGGTCGAAGTCGGTGAGCGTGATCATGACGGTGTTCGGATGCTCGTGCGGAGTCGTCTCCTGACCGGGAACGTCGCGGTACTCGAGTACGCGCACGTCGTCGTTCTCCCAGAGAGTGCGATAGAACTCGGGGTTCGTCGTCGTCGGATCGGTGTCCATCTGCGCACGCTACTCCGCGTCGGAGCCGGTTGGTAGCCTCGGCTGATGGTCCACCAGCTCACACTCGACCAGGCCCGCCGCATCGCCGTGCGCGCCCAGCTGCTCGACGCCGACCGGCCGGGCGACGTGGTCGGCGTGGCCGAGCAGCTCGGCGCGATCAAGATCGACCCGACCGCGACGATCGCGCCCGCGGAGCAGACCATCCTGTGGTCGCGCATCGGCTCGTCGTTCGAGTCGGTGCAGCTGTCGAAGGCCGTCGAGATTGACAGCCTGTTGTTCGAGTTCGACGGCGCCTTCCGGCCGATCAGCCTCCTGCCGCTCATGCTGCCGGCCATGCGCGAGTGGCCGAAGCGGCCCAAGACGCGCGAGTGGCTCGACGCGAATCGCGCCTTCAGGGCCGACGTGCTGGCACGCCTCCGCGCGGAGGGCCCTCTGCTCGCCTCCCAGATACCCGACACGGCGGAGGTCACCCGCCCGCCGGACGGCTGGTACGGGTCGAACCAGGTGCCGATCATGCTCGAGTTCCTGCAGCGGCAGGGCGAAGTGGCGGTCGTCGGCCGCGAGGGGCGCGCCCGCCGGTGGGATCTCGCCGAGCGCGTGTACCCGCAGAACCTGCCGGAGTACGCGCTCGACGAGGCCGAGCGGCTGCTCAACGAGCGGAGGCTGCAGGCGGCCGGCATCGCCAAGCAGAAGTCGCCGTGGACTCCCATGGGCGAGGCGGGTGAGCCGGCTGTCGTCGAGGGCAGCACCCGCAAGTACCGCGTCGATCCGGAGGCGCTCGCCGCCCTGAATGACGACGATGGCGGTCGAGTGGCCTTCCTCAGCCCGTACGACGGCATGCTCTTCGATCGCCCCCGCCTGGAGGAGCTCTTCGAGTTCACCTACGTGCTCGAGCAGTTCAAGCCCAAGCCGCAGCGGGTGTACGGGTTCTTCGCGCACCCCATCCTCATGGGCGACCGATTCGTGGGGATGCTCGATGCCGAGGTCAACCGCGCGGAGGAGACGCTCACGGTCAACGCCGTGCACGAGTTTCTGCCGTTCGAGGCGGAGGAGGACGAGATGGTGCGCGCCGAGATCGCCGATCTGGGGGAGTGGCTCGGCGTCACCGTGCGCGCCTGGTAGCACGCACCACCTCCCCGGCCGTTTCGCAAGCCCTGCCCGGGTGACGCGCTGTCACCGTAGCGTTGCGGCATGAGCTCAACCCAGACCCGAGTGAACACCGCCGCCGTGATCTACAACCCGATCAAGGTCGACCTCGAGGCGCTCAAGGCGTCCGTCGACGCAGAACCCGGGTCGGCGGACTGGACGACGCTCTGGCTGCCCACCTCGGAGGACGACCCCGGGCAGGGGCCGGCTCGCGAGGCGCTCGAGCGGGGGGCATCCGTCGTCATCGCCGCCGGGGGAGACGGCACAGTCCGCGCGGTCGCCGAGGTCGTGCGCGGAACGGATGCGGCGCTCGCCCTGCTGCCCTCGGGCACGGGAAACCTGCTCGCGCGCAACCTCAAGCTCACGCTCGACGACGCCGCGCACTCGCTCGCGACCGCCTACACGGGAGGCGACCGCCAGATCGACGTCGCCTCGATCGAGCTGCGGCGGGCTGACAACTCGGTGGACGAGCACGCGTTCCTCGTCATGGCGGGCACTGGGCTCGACGCGAAGATCATGTCCAACACCGACGACGACCTGAAGAAGCGGGTCGGCTGGCTCGCCTACGCGCAGGCGCTCGGGCGGGTGCTGCGTGACAAGACCCAGCTGCGCCTGGAGTACAAGCTCGACTCGCGCCGCAACCGGTCGGAGCGGGCCCAGGCGATCATCATCGGCAACTGCGGGTCGCTGCCGGCGAACATCCTGCTGCTGCCCGACGCCGCGGTTGACGACGGGCTGCTCGACATCATCGTGGTCAAGCCCGAGTCGGTGCGCGGGTGGGTGGCGCTCGCCGTGAAGATCTTCTGGGAGAACGGCGTGGTCAAGCGCACCAAGATCGGCCGCCGGATGGCCGAGCTCGAGACCGATTCCGTCGACCTGATGCAGGGCACCTCGCTCGTCGTGCGGCTCAGCCGCCCGGAGGAGGTCGAGCTCGATGGTGACCCGTTCGGCGAGATCACCGGATTCCGCGTGGGCATCGCCCCCGGGTCGCTCACGGTGAAGGTTCCGCGCGACTAGCGCACGTAGCGGCTCACGACGACACCCGACGGATGCACGTAGCTCTCGTCGAGGGTGAGCTTCGTGTGCGGGAACCCGTCGCCGAAGACCTTCTTGCCCGTGCCGAGGATCACGGGGTAGGTGATGATGCGGTACTCGTCCACGAGGTCGTGCTCGGCGAGCGTCGGGATGAGGCCCGTGCTGCCCCACACCCTGATCTCCTGCTCGACCTCGATGGCCCGGACGGCGGCCGGGACATCCGTGATGACCTCGGTGTTCTTCCACGTCGGGTCGGTGAGGGTGCGCGAGGCGACGTACTTCGTCACGCGGTTGTAGCGGCGGGTGAACTCGCCCTGCAGCCCGGCCGCGTCTTCGGGCCACACCGCCCATGCGCCCGACCAGATGTCGTAGGTCTTGCGGCCGAGCAGGAGCGCGTCGGTCTTGCTCTCCCACTCGAGCAGGAGATCGGCGATGTCGAAGTCGTACTCGAACTGCCAGCCGCCGTAGGGGAAGCCGTTCTCCGCGTCCTCGTCGCGCGCGCCGGGGGCTTGGGCGACGCCGTCCAGGCTGACGAAGGTCTGCACGACGACTCTGCTCACTCTGCCGACTCCTGTTCGCGGAACGACTCGGTGATGGTGGAGAGGCCCCGGATGATCGCTGCCTCGTCACTCTTCGTGAGCGGCGCGACGGCCACGCCGAGCTCGCGCTGCAGCCGCGTGTAGGCGGCCTCCATGAGGGTGTGCCCGTCGTCCGTGAGATGCAGCAGGAGGCTGCGGCGGTCGTGGCCCTGCTCGACCCGGTGCACCAGTCCACGGGCGACGAGTCCGTTGGTGATGGCGGTGATGGCACCGGTGGTCAACTCGAGGTCGTCGGCGAGGCTCTTCGGCGTCACTCCGTCGGCCTCGGCGATGCGTGCCATCGCGCGGAGTTCGTTGGCCGAGAGCCCCGCCTCCGTGGCGATCGACTTGCGCACCGAGTCCATGACCCGGAGGAACTCCGAGATAGCGCCGGCCAGGCCGGTGAGAGTGTGCAGCGAGCCGATCAATCGGTACAGGGTGCTCACCGAGCCTTCCAGGTCGAGCGCCAGAGTTAGTTCAAACTCTGAATAGCTTGATATTTAAGCTATCTGCGAGTACATTTCCAGTCTACGCAACCGCTAGCTGCTGGTTGCGCTGCACGGGCCGATCGCTGCGCTGAGATCCGTGGCGCAGCGATCGACCGGACTCACCGCTCAGCTCACCGTGCACGTGCTGCCGAGGCCCAACAGGCCGATGGAGAGCTTGCGCGTGCTCCAGGCCGAGGTCCAGGTGCCGACCGTGCTCCGCACGCCGATCCAGGTCGTGCTGCCGAACAGGGAGCCGAGGATCGTGGTCAGAAAGCCCGACGAGTAGGTGGTGCTGTACGGACCCGTGCCCGAGATGGTGGGCGCGGGGGAGGTCGGGCTGATCGCCGCGGCCGACGACCCGGTACCGACGACGGCGTTGGACGCGCTGTACCCGGCGGGCATCGTCCAGGTGACCGTGACCGACTGGAAGACTCCGAGGAAGCTGGACACCGTGCATCCGGTGATGGTGGGCGCGACGATCGTCGTGGTGGCGAAGGTGCCGCGGGCGGCGCCCTGGTTGACGTAGGCGGCCTCGGTGTCGGTGGGCGCGTGGGCGACCAGGGAGGCGAGCAGGGCAAGCACGACGACGGATGCGCCGACGCCGACGGCCGCGCCGGCCCGGGAGTCCCGTGGCCCGGCGTGCCGCGCCGCCCTCTCGCGCCGGGCTCGGCGTGGCTCCACCCGCGTGCGCGCGCCGAGGAAGGCCAGCGTCACGAGCCCACCGACCACCACGCCGAGGGTGAACATCCACTGCGGCTTCGTCGCCTCGTCGACCACGAACCCGAGCCCCGGCGTCGACCAGATCACGCGATCGGCCTTGGTGACCACCTGGTGCTCGGCGTCGTCGATGTTGTTGGCGTCACCGCGGGTGGTGAGCTCGACGCTGCCGCCGCCGCGCGCGGTGAGGCTGACCACGCGGTGCGTGACCCGGTGCCCGTCGGACCAGGTGACGCTGACGATGTCTCCCGGCACCAGCTCGCTCGCGGGGGTGGAGACCGCGATGGCCAGGGAGCCGGTCGGGATGCCGGGAGACATCGAGCCAGAGCTGAAGATGAGCGGTGTCACACCGAACGCGACACTCGCCACCGCGAACGCGAGGCACACGGCGCCGAGGGCAGCGACCACCCACAGTGCGGCTTCCCGCAGCGCGCGCAGTGGGTGTTTCATGTCGGTGCTCGTGTCGTGGTGCGCGCTACGACTGCGTCGCGGTGAAGGTGAAGGTGGCGGTGGTCGTCTGCGACATCACCGCTGCAGAGGCCGAGCTCGGCAGCTCGACCTTGAAGCAGAGGTGGTCGACGCCGGTTCCGGCGGCCAGGGCGACGGCGGAGGTCGGTGTCGTGACGTTGAGCGCTCGCTGGGCGACCCGGGTGTCACTGGACGCCCCGAAGGTCGTCGCGTCGCACGTGGTGCCGGGCACGCCCTTGACGGTGATGAGCAGCACCGACTCGAGCAGCGGCGACGACGTCGAGGCCGTCGTGATGCTCGGAGTCATCGTGTAGGTGAAGGCGATGCTGCCGGCGTTGCTCACGTCCAGCGGCGCGTAAGTGACGTCACCGGGCTTCGCGTTGTTGAGCGCGAGGCTGGCGATGACCGGCAGCGTGTCGACGCCGTTGAGCTTGAGATCGACGGAGCCGGTGTTGAACGTGCCCACGGCCTGGCCCGAGTCGGTCCAGGTCGCAAGGGTGAGAACGGTGCCGAGCCCGAGCACGGCGCCCAGCGCGAGGACCGCGCGGATGCGGCCGCTGCGCGACTCGCGGATGACGTGTGCGGCGCGGCGCGCCCGTGTGCTCTGCATGATCAGGAACCCCCCGGTATATCGGCGCCGTCCCCCGGCGCGATGCCAAGTTAGCTCAATCGCAGAAAAGTTCAAACACTAAACTATTAAAAACGTGAGCTTCTACCCCATGTCTGGGGTGTATTTCGCGCTCCATGGGACCAAAGACCCATCCGTTCGGGGGGTGCTGATCCCTAGATTCTCAGTGCGCCGGCACCCGGCAGCACAGAGAGGAGCCTGCCGATGACGGACTTGGTTGAGCGGACGAGCGCCGAAACGGCCGCTCCCGAGCCCACGGAGAAGGTCCGCGGCGGTGTCATCGGGTGGATCACCACGACCGACCACAAGCGCGTCGGCATTCTCTACCTCGTCTCGTCTGGCGTGTTCTTCGCCGTCGGGGGCATCATGGCCCTGGTCATCCGTGCGCAGGTCACCGCGCCCGGCCTGGCCATCGTCACGCCCGAGCAGTACAACCAGCTCTTCACCATGCACGGCTCGATCATGCTGCTGCTCTACGCGATGCCGTTCTTCACGGGCATCGCGAACGTGATGATGCCCGTGCAGATCGGGGCGCCGGATGTCGCGTTCCCGCGTCTCAACGCGTTCTCGTTCTGGCTCTTCCTGTTCGGGGCGCTCATCGTCGCCGGCGGCCTGCTGACCCCGCAGGGCTCGGCGGACTTCGGGTGGACCGCGTACTTCCCGCTCGCGACCGAGACCTTCTCACCGGGGCTCGGCAACATGCTGTGGTTCGCCGGGGTCGGCCTGATGGGTTTCGGCACCATCCTCGCCGCGGTCAACTTCGTGACCACCATCATGGTCATGCGCGCCCCGGGCATGACGATGTTCCGGCTCTCGATCTTCACGTGGAACACGCTCGTGACCTCGATCCTCATCCTCATCGCCTTCCCGGTGCTGGCGGCGGCAGTGTTCGGCGCTCTCGCCGACCGCAGCTTCGGGGCGCACATCTACGACGCGGCCTCGGGCGGGCCGCTGCTCTGGCAGCACCTGTTCTGGTTCTGGGGCCACCCCGAGGTCTACATCATCGTGCTGCCGTTCTTCGGCATCGTCTCCGAGATCATCCCGGTCTTCAGCCGCAAACCGGTGTTCGGCTACAAGACCCTGGTGTTCGCCACCATTGCGATCGCCGCGCTCTCCGTCACCGTGTGGGCGCACCACATGTACGTGACCGGTTCGGTGCTGCTGCCCTTCTTCTCCTTCATGACGATGCTCATCGCGGTGCCCACCGGCGTGAAGATCTTCAACTGGATCGGCACGATGTGGCGCGGGTCGGTGACGTTCGAAACACCGATGCTCTTCGTTCTCGGCTTCCTCGTGAACTTCGTGTTCGGTGGGCTCACGGGCGTCATCCTCTCGTCGCCCGTGCTCGACTTCCACCTCTCCGACACGTACTTCGTCGTCGCCCACTTCCACTACGTGCTGGTGGGCGCGGTCGTGTTCGTATCCTTCGCGGCCCTCTACTTCTGGTGGCCCAAGCTCACCGGCAGGATGCTCAACGAGACGCTCGGCAAGTGGCACTTCTGGCTGCTCTTCATCGGCTTCAACACGACGTTCCTCATCCAGCACTGGATCGGGATCACCGGCCTGCCGCGGCGGTACTACAGCTACCTGGCCGACGACGGAGTCACGTGGATGAACCAGGTCTCGAGCCTCGGCTCGGTGATCATGTCGGTGGCGATGCTGCCGTTCATCCTCAACCTGTGGATCACCGCCCGACGGGGGGTCAAGGTCGCTACGCCCGACCCGTGGGGCTTCGGGCGGTCGCTGGAGTGGGCGACGGGCAGCCCCATCCCGCGCCACAACTTCACGGCCATCCCGCGCATCCGCTCGGAGTCGCCGGCGTTCGACGCCAATCACCCGGAGGTGACGCCGCCCGCCTCGGTGCCCGCCATCGGGGAGTGAGCGCCCGGGCCGAACCCGAGCTTTAGTCGCACGGCGCCTATACTCGCAGGGTCGGCACGGTCGCCGGCCGCGACGATGGGTTTCCGGGGCATGCCAATGGCGAGGCTGCGCGACAGCGCGAGCACTCTCGTGGGGGTGGTGGCGGTCGTCGCGCTGGTGTGCGGCGTGGGTGTGGGTGTCGTCGCGTACCTCGAGCACGAGGGCACGGCAGGGGTTCGCGCCGAGCTGGCCACCCGCGTGGGCGCCGACCTGGCGCTGCAGGCGTCGCTGACCCCCGCGGCGAACCCCGACACGCAGGATGCCCAGGTGCGCGCGGCGATCGCGTCGAGTCTGGCGAGCTCGGGCATCCGGTTCGATGTGACTCGCACGGTGTCGGGCGACGTGTGGGTCGGGACTTCGGACGCCGAGCTCTCGGTGGAGCAGGGTGTCGCCATGAGCGTTCCCGACTTCCCGTCGCGGGCTGAGCTCGTCGAGGGGGCTTTCGCGCAGAACGAGACCGAGGTCGCCGTGCAGGCGGACGCCGCGCAGGAGCTGCGCCTGGAGCCGGGCGAGAAGGTGGTCCTGAACGGGGCGACCTTCGTGGTGAGCGGAACGTGGCGGGCCACGGACTACCTCGACCCGCGGTGGTACGGGGAGTCGATCGTGGCCACCGGCTTCGACGACGCCTACGGCCCGTTCGTGGTTGCCGAACAGGCGTGGTCGCGCCTCGACGCCGACGCCCGCGCCTCGTGGACCGTCGTGCCCGCCGACATCTCGCAGGTCACGTCCTCGAACCTCGACGAGGTCGTCAGGAACTGGGCGCGCATCCAGGCCGACTGGCGCGGCGAGGTCGACGACCTCCAGGGCTTCGGTTTCAAGCGGGGGCTCAGCCAGACGTTCTCCGAGCTGCAGACCCGTCTCGACGGTCAGCGGGCGATCGAGCCCGTGATCCTCACCCTGCTCGCCGCGCTCGCGCTGGTCACGGCGTTCGAGCTCATCAGCCTGCTGGCGGGCATCCGGTCTGACGATTCCTATCTGCGCTGGTCGCGCGGCTCCTCGCCGGGCCGCATCGCGCTGCGCACCGCGGGCGACGTCGCTGCGGCCGCGACGATCGGAGCGGCTGTCGGATGCGGCGCGGTGGTCGCACTCGGCATCGCCGCGGGGTTCGGGGACGAGCTGCTGCGCGCGCCAGCGCAACTGGCGATCGTGCCTCTCGTTGCCATCGGCGCCTGCGCCCTGCTCGCCGGGCTGAGCTCACTGCGATCGCTGCGCGCCCTGACGCGGCCATCGCGCGGCGGCAGGCTCGACCCACGCGCGGCGCGACGCGTCGCCGTGCCCGGGGTCGTCGTGCTCGTGGTGCTCGCCGCCGGCATCGCCGTGTGGCAGCTGCGCCTCTACGGCTCGCCGGTGATCGTGCGGGAGGGCGTGAGCTCCGTAGACCCGATCGCCGTGGCCGCCGCTGCCGCCGCGCTCGTCGCCCTCGTGCTCGTGCTCGCCTCGCTTCTGCCGGTGCTCGCGCGCCGGGGAGAGCGCGCGTTCCGCGGGCGGTCGATCCCCACGGCGCTCGCCGCCCGCACCCTCGCGCTCAAGGCCGCGCGCTTCACCGCGCCGCTCGTGGTCGTCGCGCTTGCCGTCGGCGGCGTGACCGTGGCGGCGTCGTACTCCTCGACCTGGTCGCGCAGCTACGACGCGGCCTCCGCACTGCGCGTCGGCGCTGACGTGCACGTCTCCTCGACCGACCAGTTGAGCGTCGAGTCGCAGGCCGCGGTGCGTGCGGCAGTCGGGCCGGATGCCGCGTCCCCCTGGTCGCGCCAGGCCCTCTCGCTCGGCAGCGTCTCGGGCAGCATCGTCGCCGCATCGCCCCTCGCCGTCTCGACCCTCGTCACTCCCGCCGGAGGCCTGTTCGACCGGGAGTCGGTGGCGGAGGCCATTGCCGTCGCGCCACCCGGCCCGGCGATACCGGAGGGGTCGACCGCGCTTACCCTCACCGTACGCACGGCGGGCCTCCTCGTACCTCCGACGGTCTCAGCCCACGTGGTCGACCCGCTCGGGTTCGCGTCGGTCGTCGAGTTCACCGCGCCCGTCGGCGACCCGGCGGCGCTGAAGTACACCGCAGACCTGGGCGATCTCGCGCACGATGGGCTGACCCTCCTCTCCGTCGACTTCGCCCTGCCCGAGGGATCCTTCTCGGCCCCATCGGCTGGCCTGCGGCTGCTCGCACTCGAGACTCCGAGCGGCGACATCGAGCTCGGCAGCGCGTGGATCCCCGCCAGCCCGGGGGACACGGGGCTCTACCCCGACGGTGACGGCACCGGCGTCGGAACGACCGTCGCTGACAACGTGCTGTTCGTCCGACTGGTCCCCTCCCTCGACGGAACCCTCTTCGACCGCGCCCACCCGCCCGTCGTGATCTCGCAGGAGCTCGCCGACCTGCTCGGCGTCGGCGTCGGCGACACCGTGGCGTTCGCCCTCGAAGACGGTGTGGAGCGCCTCATCTGGGATGTGGCCGGTGTGACGCCCGCAATTCCCGGCGCCCCGACTGAGGCCGCCGTGATGATCGACCTCGCGGTCGTGCAGCACTTCCAGCTGCGTGCGGCGGCGGTGCCGCCCCAGCCTCGCGACGTGTGGCTCGCGTCCGATTCTCCGGATGACCTGCGCGCGGGCATCCGGCCGCTGCTGCCCGCGAACACGCGCATCGACGCCCTCGACGACCCCGCAGCGCTCTCCGTGCTCGGGTCGCCGCGCATTGCGCTGTGGGCAGCTGCCGGGTGCTTCGTGATCCTCGCGATCATCGCCGTCGCGTCGTCGACTCGGGCGCGCACGCGCTGGGGCCGTGCCGATGTCGCCGCCCTGCGCGCGCTGGGGCTGAGCCGGCGCGACCAGCGGGCGGTGCCCGTCCGCGAGTTCGCGGTGGTGATCGGCGCCGGACTGCTGTGGGGGCTGATCGCGGGTGCTGCGGTCGCCGTGCTCACCGTGCCGCAGCTGGCCCGCGCTGCGGTTCCCCAGCGCTACCAGTCGATCGGCACGTCGGTCTCGTGGGACTTCGTGGGCCTCGCCGCGCTCGTACTGGTGCTCGTCGTCGGTCTGGTGCTGCTGCTCATCGGGGTCGCGCGCGCCACGAGCGCGCAAGCGGGCAGCGCCATTCCCTCGGCCGGTGAGCGATGAGCGGCACCTCGCGGGCAGCACTGCTGCGCCCCCACCTCCGCCAGGGCCTGGGCACCTCGCTGCTCGTGGCTCTGCTCGTCGTTGCCACGGTGCTCATCGTCGCGCTCGCGCCGAGGGCGCTCGCCCTGCTCGGCACAGCGGAACTGCACTACGAGTTCGCCGCGCAGCCGCGGGGAACCACCGACCTCGTGGGCAAGGGACGGCTGGGCATTCCGGAGCTCGGCGACGACGCAACGCTAGACCAGCTCGTGCGCGCGACCGACGCCGCGCTGGCCGGAGTCGCCGACCAGCTCCCCGCCCCGCTCGCTGACGCCGCCGACGACGCGCAGTGGGTGGTGCTCACGACGCCGGGTGTGGCGTCCCTCCCATCGCAGCCGAACACCGTGCTTTCCCTCTCCCTCGCCGTCGATCTGCGCTGGGAGCAGCGGGTCGTGCTGACCCAGGGCGAGCTGCCCGGAGTCTGGAAGGGTGAGGGCCCCATCGACGTGGCGATCTCGTCACTGGTTGCGGAGAACGCGGGCGCGGTGCTCGGCGACCTCATCGAGGCCAAGCCCGCCCCGCTGCGCGTCGTGGAGATCTACGACGCCGTCGACCCCGACGACGGTTACTGGTCGCACGCGCGCGACCTCCTGCAGGGCGCGATCATCCGCGAGAACGGCAAGCCGCCGCGAGTGCAGGGCGCGGTCTTCGTCGCCCCCGAGTCGCTCGTGGCGCTTCGCGAGGAGTTCAGCACGGGCCTGCTCTCGGCCTGGGTGCCGATCGATGCAACCGCGTGGGACTACGCCGATCGCGACCAGATCCAAGTGCAGGCGCGCAACGCCACGGCGACCCCGCTCGCCCTGCCGAACTACGGCGAGATGAGCTTCCGCTCCGAGATCGTCGACGTGCTGGATTCGGTGGGGACCCGGGTGGCTTCGTCGACGGCCTTGGTGGCGCTCAGCTCGTCCGGCTTCCTCGGGGTGCTCATCGCCGCCTACGCGCTGTGCATCGAGGCGCTCATCCGTCGCCGCGCACCCGCACTGGCCCTGCTGGATGCCCGTGGGGCGCGCCGCGCGCAACTGCGCACGCTCATGGTGCTCGAGACGGCCATCATCGTCGTGCCCGGGACTGTCGTGGCGATCGTGCTTGCGGCCCTCCTGCTGCCCGCCCGCGTCGGGGTGGGAGCATGGCTGGCGCCCGTCGTGGTCGCCGCCATCCCGATCGTGCTCGCCGCCGTGCTGCTGCGATCCGACTCGTTCCGCGAGGGCAGGCGCGATCTGGGCCGTACCGGCGGCGGTTCACTGCGGTGGATCGCCGAGGCGGCGATCGTGGGCGTCGCGGTGCTGTCCATCGTGCTGCTGCAGCGCCGCGGGCTCGTCGAGTCGAGCGAGGCGGTCGGCATCGACCCGTTGCTCGCGGCGACACCCGTGCTCCTCGCGGCGGCGGTCGGGATGCTCGTGCTGCGCCTCTACCCGTTGCCACTGCGCGCCCTGGCCGCCGCCGTCCGACGGCGCACCCTCCCCGCCGCGAGCCTCGGGATCGCGCGCGCCATCCGTGAACCGGCCGTCGGGATCGTGGCCGCCCTCGCCCTCGTCGTGGGAATGTCGATCGTGATCTTCACCGTCGTCATGGTGTCCTCGGTCGGGGAGGCGGTCCGGCAGTCGGCCCGCGACCAGGTCGGCGCCGACCTGCAGGTCACCGCCCACGACCTGCCCGAGTCGCTCGTCGACGACCTCGCCGCGCTGCCGGGGGTGGAGGGCGTCGTAGCGCTCACCTCTCGATCGGGCCTCTCGTTCACCGACGGGTCGGGACCCACCATGGTGAGCGTCGTGCTCGCCGACACCGCGCAGCTGCACGCGGTGCGGCCCGACATCCCGCAACTGGCGCCGAAGGCCGGCGGCGGCCCGATACCGGTGCTCATCTCCGACGACTGGGCCTCGCAGATCGACGGCAGCGAGCTCAGTCTGGTGAACAGCAGCGTGGCACCGGTCGGTACGATACGCTCCTCCGACCTGCCGGGCATGAGCCGCCGGTGGGTGCTCGTCGACAGCTCGGCGGCACAGGAGCTCGGGCTCGAGGGGCAGGTGCCCACGGTCATCCTCGCGAGCATCGATCCGTCTGCCGACCCCCGCGCGGTGGCCGACGCCGTCACGACCGCGGTCACCGACGAGCAGCCCGGGCTGTTCGCCACGAGTGTGGAAGTCCAGACGGCGGCTCAGCTCGTGGAGGAGCTCTCTGCGTCTCCCGCGGTCGGAGCGGTGCAGGGCACCCTCGCGGTAGCCGCCCTGGCGACCCTCATCCTCTCCGCACTCGTCGTGGTGCTCGCGACGACCACCGCCGCCGCGCGTCGCGGGCGCACGCTCGGCGTCGTCAGGGTGCTGGGCATGTCGCGACGGCAGCTCGCCGTGCTGACCGCCTGGGAGCTCACGCCCGTTGCCGCCGTAGCCCTCATCGTGGCCGCGGCACTCGGGCTCGCGCTGCCGTTCGTGATCCTCGCCGTGCTCGACCTCCGGGGGTTCGTGGGCGGCATCGCGGTGCCCGGGCCGGTGATCGAGCCGCTGTGGGTGCTCGCGGCGGGCGGGGCGTTCGTGGCAGTGGTGGTGCTGGCGAGCGTGGGGGCGACCCTGGTGGGCCGCCGCATCGCGCCGGCGAAGACGATAAAGATGGGAGAGTGATGGCCGCGCTGATCGAGTGCTCAGATCTCGTGAAGATCTATTCGGGCGAGGGCGTGGAGGTGCAGGCCCTGCAGGGCCTCACACTCGCTGTCGAGTCGGGCGAGCTGACCGCCATCGTGGGCGCCTCGGGGTCGGGCAAGTCGACCCTATTGTCGATCCTCACCGGCCTCGAGACCCCCACCGCCGGCCGCGCGATGGTCGCCGGTCACGACCTCCTCGCGATGACGCCCCGCCAGCGGGTGAAGTACCGCGCCAAGGCGGTCGGGTTCGTGTGGCAGCAGACGGCGCGCAACCTCCTGCCGTACCTCACGGCCACGCAGAACATCGCGATGCCGCTGGCCATCCTCCCGGGGTCGTCGCGGCACCGCACCCAGCGGGTTGCCGACCTCGTCGAGCTGCTCGGCATCGGCGATTTCAAGGATCGCCGGCCGGCCGAGCTGTCGGGCGGTCAGCAGCAGCGGGTCGCGATCGCCGTCGCGCTCGCCAACGAGCCCTCAGTGCTCTTCGCCGATGAGCCCACCGGCGAGCTCGACGAGGTGAACTCGCAACGGGTCTTCGATGCGCTGGGCGCGGTCAACCGCGACCTCGGCGTCACCGTGCTCATCGTCACCCACGACGAGGACGTGTCGTCGCAGGTGCGCCGGACCGTGCAGATCCGCGATGGGCGCCTCTCCACCGAGGTGCACCGCAGCACCGGCCTCGACGAGTTCGGCGCGGTGAGCCACCACTCGCAGGAGTTCGTGGTGATCGACAAGGTGGGCCGGCTGCAGCTGCCGCAGGATTACGTGCGCACGCTCGGCCTCAGCGACCTCGTACGGGTCGAGCTCGCCGACAACCACGCCGAAGTGCACCCCAACCGACCCGAGGAGGCTGTCGAATGAGCGACGAGGTCGTCCTCCGCGCCGAGGCGCTCACGCGCACCTACGGCCGCGGCGCGAACGAGGTGCACGCACTCGCGGGCGTCTCGCTGGAGGTGCGGGCCGGCGAGCTGGTCATCCTGCGCGGGCCCTCCGGGTCGGGCAAGACCACGCTCCTCAACATCCTCGGCGGGCTTGACCACCCGACCGAGGGCACCGTTCACCTCGGGAGCAGGGATGTCACGGGCGCCAGTGAGGCCGACCTGCTCGACATGCGCCGCCGCGAGATCGGGTTCATCTTCCAGAACTTCGCCCTGCTCTCCTCCCTCAGCGCCGCGGAGAACGTGGAGCTGCCGATGCGTATCGTCGGGGTTCCGTACGCCGAGCGCGTGGCCACGGTCGCCGAGCTCCTCGAGGTGGTCGGTCTCTCCGCACACGCCGCGCAGCGCCCGTCGGAACTCTCCGGTGGGCAGCAGCAGCGCCTCGGCATCGCGCGCGCCCTCGCCAACAACCCGCGGCTCATCATCGCCGACGAGCCGACCGGTCAGTTGGACGCCACCAACTCCGAGCTCATGATGGCGATGATCTCGGGGCTCGTGCACCAGCGAGGCGTTGCCGCGCTCGTCTCGACCCACGACCCGCGGATGGCCGCGCACGCGGACCGCATCCTCGAGCTGCGCGACGGCCGGTTCGTCAGCCGGCGCGGGCGGCATGCGCTGCCGGTGGAGGACTAGCGCGCGAGCGCTGCCCGCGCGCGTTCGAGTGAGGCACCCAGGCCCCACGTCGCCGAGAGGGCGTCGAGGCGCTCTGCGTCTTCCGCGGTGCTCGCGAACTCGGGCAACGCCAGATCGCGCACGACCTCGACGACCTTCGGCGCGACCGCCAGGTACTCTGCCGCCGCGAGGATCTTGGCCCGCACCGGCGCGCCCATCGCCGAGCCCGCATCCGTCGCGGCGGCGATGATGCCGTCGAGGCTGCCGTAGGTGCTCAGCAACGACACCGCCGTCTTCTCGCCGACACCGGCCACGCCGGGCAGCCCGTCAGACGCGTCGCCGCGCATCACCGCGAAGTCCGCGTACTGGGCCGGCGTCACGCCGTACTTGGTGACGAGGGCGTCGTCGGTGAGCACCTCCAGATTCGACATGCCTCTGCCGGTATAGATGACACGCACGGCGCGAGCGTCGTTCACGAGCTGGAACAGGTCGCGGTCTCCGGTGACGACGTCTACGGGCATCCGGTTCGTGCTCGCCAGGGTGCCGATGACGTCGTCGGCTTCGTGGTCGGATGCCCCCACGATCGGTATGCCGAGTGCGCCCAGCACGTCCCGGATGACAGGCACCTGCGGGGCGAGCAGGTCGGGCACCTCCTCGACCGAACCGCTGGCGGACTCGGCGGCCACCCGGTGCGCCTTGTACGACGGGATGAGCGCGACGCGCCACTGCGGGCGCCAGTCGTCGTCCCAGCAGGCGACGACCTCGCTCGGCTCGAACTCGGTCACGAGCTTCGCGATGATGTCGAGCAGCCCGCGCACGGCGTTGACGGGCTTGCCGTCGGGGGAGCGCACGGTGTCGGGCACGCCGTGGAACGCGCGGAAGTACAGGGCGGCGGTGTCGAGCAGCATGCGGCGATCGGTCACGTGCGGCAGTTTGGCACAGACCCGTGACGATGCCTACAGCAGCGCCGCGGCCCAGCCGTTCAGCTGCTCGATCGTGGGGAAAGGAACGAACCGCACAACTAGGACGGTCGCTACGGGGAGCGCGAACGACGCAACGCCAACGATGACCCCGATGGCCCGGTTCGCGCCGGTCGTCCGTCGCAATCGGAGGGCCGCGAGCACACAACCGACCGCTGCGAAAGCCCATGCCGCCATCGCCGTCCAGAGCTCCAGCACGCTGCAGTTGCAGAAGTAGTCAGGGTTGACCGCTCTGGGGCCGAATACCTTCACGATCCACGTGGAGGCGGCGGCGAGCGCCAGAGTGGCCGCGATGGCCGCGATCGCCCAGCGAGAGATGCGGCGATCGGTCACGTGCGGCAGTTTGGCACAGCGCGCCGTAAGTTGCGACGCTAGCGCTCCTCGAGCACGTCGACGCTGCCGCCGAACCTCAAGTTCGGAGCGTCGGTCGCGACGGCCAGCGCCGCCTCGAGGCTGTCGAACTCGACCATCGAGGCGCCCCTCACGTCGCCGTCGTAGTCGGTGACTCCCGACGGAGTGACCGTGCGGCCACCAGCGGTACGGATGCCGTACTCCTCGTGGAGCGCAGTGTTCCACCGCTGCCAGTCCGCACGGTTCTCGGTGACGAGCTCAGCGGGAACCGGATCGGGTCCCGCGCGGTAGATGAAGATGAAGGAAGCCATGCGGAGATGCTCGCAGAGGTTGCGGTCTCGGATGGTCCGCAATCGCGATCGACCTAGAACGGCGCGGAGTTGCCCGGCAGGCCCGAGATGCGCTTGGGGGCCTTGGTGATGCGTCGGCTGTAGATCGCCGCCCGAGGGCTCGACAGGGCGAGCAGCACGAGAACCGAGAGCGCCACCGCCGGCAGGTTCGCGGTGAGCGACTCGGTGCCGCCCAGTTCGGTGGTGAAGATCTGCGCGCCAATGCCGATCACGGCGAGAGCCATCGCGAAGCTGCGGGCGAAGCGCCTGCCCAGGAACACCCGCCAGGCGATCAGCAGGTTCGCGAGCCCCACGACGAAGAACAGAACCGCAACGGCGATGAGGATGCCCATGCCGAGCTCGGGTGCGTCGGGGGTCACCGACGCCGCGGTGGAGTCGGCCTCGACAAGCTCGACCACGCCGTTGGCGAGCGACGTGATGCCGCTCAGCGCGAGGAGGGCGGCGCCGAACACGATCGGCGCGGGCCGGCGGTCGCGGCTGTCGGTCGGGGCATCCGGCTCATGGGTTTCGCGCGGAATCGCACGGAGGTCGAGTACGGGAAGGTCGCCGTCGGTGACGATCGAGTCACCGCCGCCGTTGCGCGCGTGGTACCCCGCCGAGAAGCCCTCGATGGTGGTGGCTTTCGCCGCGCTGTTGGCGGCGATCACGGTGGCGACGACGTGGTCGCGCTCGACGTCGGTGTCTGCCGCGATCTTGTGCGTGACCTGGAGGGTGAAGAGCGAGAACCCCACGCTGCGGTCGTAGGTGCCGGCCGCGAGCCAGTCGGTCTTGAGTCCGCCCGGGAGCAGCCAGCCCTCAGGGCAGCGCCAGAACCTGACATGGTGCCGCTTGCCCGGCGTGCCGTCGACCTCCTGCTGGTAGGCGAAATCCTGCTTGCGGCTGAAGAGGAGCAACGGACTCACGGGCGCCTCGAGGTAGCTGCGTCGCAGCAGGGTCGAGCGCACAATGCGCAGACCGGTGCGCACGGAGAGGTCGTCGGCCCGCGTCCAGCCGGCGGCGAGCATCGCCGAGTGGATCTGCTCCTCAGTACCGAGAAGGGAGATGTTCACGGGATCGCCGAGGAGGCCGTCGCTCGTGCGCGCCCGGCCGATGAAGTAGTCGGGCACGTAGATGCGGGTCAGGATGCCGTGCAGCCGTGGCAGCACGAGGTACGCGAGCATGCCCCAGAACACCACGACGAAGGCGATCTGCCACCACCCGAAGCCGAAGCTCTCGCGCAGGAGCACCCATGCGAGCCACACCGCGGCGATGCCGCCGAGCACGAAGAACACCCAGTCGAGGGCTGTCTCGGCGATCACCGTGCTCGCGCCAGCGCGTTGCTCGGACATGTCAACACTGTACCGAGTCGTCCGCCGTTGGCAGACTGGCCACGTGACCGACCACGTGATCAAGCCGCTGACCCCGGAGACGTACCCGGCGTGGCTCGCGCTCGCGCAGAAGCACAACGGGGTGTGGGGCGGCTGCTACTGCTCGTACTTCCACGGCGACACCGACGGCACGGTTAAAGACGACTACGACCGCGCGACCTTCAAGAAGCGCCTGGTGGACGAGGGAGTCGCCCACGCCGCACTCGTCTTCGACGGGGACGACGCGATCGCGTGGTGCGAGTACGGCAGCCCGGTCGAGCTGCCCAACATCTACCACCGCAAGCAGTACGACGCGGGGGAGCCCAACCCCGGCCCGTGGCGCATCACGTGCTTCTTCGTGGACCGCGATCACCGCCGCTCGGGTGTTGCCTACGAGGCGCTCGCCGGTGCTCTCGAGCTCATCGGCCAGGCCGGCGGCGGCGAGGTGGTGTCGTTCCCGAACGAGCTCGTCGAGGGCAAGCGCACGTCATCGTCGTTCCTCCACAACGGCACACGCGCCATGTTCGAAAAGGCTGGCTTCGAGTTCGAGCGGCACATCGGCAAGAGCAAGACGGTGATGCGCATCACGGTGGCGCCCTCCTAACGTGTGAGAAGCCTCATCATCCGCGCCGCATGTCAGGGGCGCAGCACAGGCGCGACCCGCCAGTCTTGAGATCTCGATCAGAAACGGATTCTCATGGACTGGCTCTTCAACGGACTACCGATTCACGTGCTCGTCACGCACTTCGTCGTGGTCATCGTTCCGCTGACCGCGCTGTGCCTCGTGCTCGCCGCTGCGTGGCCGGCCGCCCGGCGACGACTGGGGATCGTGACGCCGATCCTCGCCCTCTCCGCGCTGATCAGCGTGCCGATCGCGACCGAGGCGGGCGAGGCCCTCGAGGAGCAGGTGAAGGAGAGCGCCCTCAGTGAGGTGCACACCCACCTCGGCAAAGACCTGCTGCCGTGGGCGATCGCGCTCTTTGTCGTCGCGCTCGCGCACTGGGCGTGGTACCGCTTCTTCACCGGGGAGGGACGTTTCGCGCACACGCTCACGTCCCGCCCGGTGCGCATCGCCATCACCGTGCTGCTCGTTCTCGCCGTGGCAGCTGTGGTGATCGGATCCGTGGTCTGGGTGGTCGTCATCGGCGAGTCCGGGGCACGTGCCGCCTGGGAGTCGCGGATCGGCTAGCTCAGTCGAGCCACGACTGCGTGCGCACGAACGGCAGGGTGCGCCACTGGCGCCCGAAGCCCCACGTGTCGCCCGCGGCCGTCGCGGCAACCACGATCAGCGCCAGCGCGTAGATGATGTGGTAGTCGACCACCGGGTTCGTGGATGCGGTGTTCGCCGCGAACGGCCACTCCGCGAGGTACATCAGCACCATGATCACGGTGCCCGCGACAGCGCTGATGCGCAGGCCGATGCCGAGCATGACCGCCAGCCCGATGCCGAGCATCCCGAGCATGAAGAGCACGTCGGTCACCGGGCTGGCGATGCCGGCGAAGAAGGGCTGCAGCGGGCCGGTCACGGCTTCGCTTCCAAGGAACCCCTGGCTCGGCGTTCCCCCGTTGATCCAGGCGCGCTCGGTCGGGGTCGAGAATCCGAGGCCGAAGGTCTTGTCGAGGAACGCCCAGAGGAAGATGAACCCGGTGGCAAGTCTGAGCACCGCCAGGGCCTGACGGGCGCCCGGCCGAGTGGCGGTACGAGCATCCGTCGCTGCAGTGCTGACGCCGCGGATAACGCGGGGAGCGGTTGGCGGCATCTTCGCCGGCCAGGGCGCCAACCTCATTCCGGGCAGCGTCATGACCGGTGACCCGAAGTGGCTGTACATCGGGATCGCGATGGCGGTGATCGGCGTCCTGCTGATCGTGCTGGGTGTGCGCCGCGGGGCGCGGTCGCGCGACTAGCGAGTTGCGCTATTGGTCGTCGTTGGCGCCGGCCGCGTCCGTCCAGTACTTATTGAGTCGTTCGAGTGCTTGCTCGAGGCTTAGCTCGATTGCGTCCTCGGCCTTCATCCCGACCCGGTCGATGAGCTCACTGAGGAGGTGCAGCGGCAGAGCTTTCGGATTCGACTCAACGACCTCGCCGCCGCGATTCGGGAGCAGGTTGTTCTGAACGCAATCCCAGAACTCGTCGTTGAGGGCCGAGCTGCGGATGTACCTCCTAGCGCACCCGCGCAGTGGTGATCCCGAGGCGCTGTTCTGGCCGGGGAGAACCGTCGGCTCGCATGAGCTGAACTGGCACCGTGTGTTGGACATCGGGAGCTTCCGCCGCAACTACATGCGACCCGCCCTCCACAGCGCGGGTATTCCAGAGATGCGCTTCCACGACCTACGCCACACCCACGCGTCGCTCATGCTGGACGCGGGTTACGAGCCCCGCAAGGTGTCGCACTGAATGGGTCACTCGAACCTCAATACCACCGACATGATTTACGGCCATCTCTACCCGGTCAACCACGAGCAGGAGACAGCACGAATGGATGAGTATCAAACAAGGCGGCTACCGCCAGTCGCAGCGCGGGTCTGGTCGGTTCTGTCGGGGCTCGACCCTAAGGTGGGGTTATGAGCTCGCATCTGCCTGAAACGAAGGCAGAAGCTCCGAGCACACAAGGAATCGGTGTCTTCCGAGACAATCGCAAGAGGCCCATTCACCGCTGGTATCCGTTCGTCGAAGGATACAGTTCCGCTCTTGTGGATCGCGCCCTCGACGAGGCCTCTGACTCGTCTGTCGTCTTCGACCCTTTCGGAGGAAGCGGAACTACCGCGTTGACGGCCGCAACGCGCGCCGTGAATTCCGCCTTCACGGAGGTCAATCCGTACATGGCTTGGGTGGCCGATGTAAAGGTGAATCAGGCGGCGGTAGCTGCACGAAGCCTCGACTCAGTGCAGGTACTTCGACGGATGGCGGGCCAGAACATACCTACGAGCCCGACGTCTCTCGATCACCCTCTAATCGAGGTGTCCGCTAAAAGGGACTACTTCCGACCAGGGGTGGCCGAGTCAATTGTTGCGGCGCTCGACTGGATCGACGGCGAAGTCGATGGTCCTGTCCGTGAAATCGCGCGCCTTGCTGTAGCAACATCGATCACTTCGGCAAGCAATATGGTGCGTCGAACGGACCTTCGTCGTCGCCGCTCGAATGAGGCTGAGCCCAAACAATTCAAGCAACTTCTCCAAGATCGGCTGCGCGAGGTTGCGGAGGATCTTGAACTGGCCGGCCAGAGCATCGTCGGTCGGGCCACCCAGATTGGGACGGACGCCAAGGGTGGATTCGGGTCATACGCGCCCTTCACTTTGGTAGTCACCAGTCCGCCTTATTTGAACGGGACAAACTACGGTCGCAATACCAAACTTGAGCTTCTCGCCCTTGGCTACATCGACTCAGAGCGCGGGCTCCAAGGACTCCGTGCCACTGAGATAACTGCCGGAATCAACAACGTGGCGAAACGTAACGCGTTACCGGACCTAACCGATTCTGTGGAGGCTGTCGCGACCGAGATCGAGCTTCAAACTTACGACCAGCGGATTCCGGCCATGGTTCGTGCGTATTTTTCCGAGATGAGATCAGTCCTCAAGGCCGTACATGCTCGTTCCGCTCCGGGAGCTGAGCTCTGGCTGGACATTGGAGACAGCCGCTACAGCGGCGTGAGCGTGCCGACTCACTCCCTTCTGGAGGAAATTGCCGACAATGTCGGATGGTCAGTAGTGACGCACGAGATCATCCGGTCGCGACGCTCCTACGACGGGGCACAATTGACTCAAAGCCTCATTAGATTCAAGCGGACGGAATCCTCATGACTCTCCTCGACGGAGCCACCATGCGAACGGCCGCCGAGGCTTTCGTACGTTTCCCTCCGCACCGCGTAGCGCCCTACAACAAGCGAAACTGGGGCGGCACCCTGCATTCCCTGTGTTCCTATCAAGGCAAGCTCAAACCTTCGATTGCGCACTTCCTTGTCGCCCAGTTCACGGAGCCCGGCGATCGCGTACTGGATCCCATGGCTGGCGTGGGCACCATTCCGCTTGAAGCGAGGCTGCAGAGGCGGATAGGCCTGGCAGGAGACTTGAGCCCGCTGGCGATCGCCGTTTCTAAGGCGAAGCTCGAGCCGTTCACGGCCGAGGGCGTCCAAACACGTATGGACGCGCTTAGGATTGCTGTTTCTCATGCTGACAGTCAGGACGTTTCGCAGGGCGACTTCGGACTCAACGGCCCAATTTCGGGCTATTTCCACCCGAAGACGCTGCGTGAAATACTGGCAGTCCGGGAGCACTTCGCGTCGCGAAGAATGTCTGGTGAATTCGATACGGCTGATGCGGTGATATTAAGTGCGATGCTCCACATCCTTCATGGAAATCGACCGTATGCACTATCACGCCGTTCTCACCCCATCACGCCCTTTGCTCCTTCCGGGGACTTCGAGTACCGCTCGGTTGTTGAGCGGCTGACAAATCGAATCGACAAGACGGTGCCGCTCCTAGCCCAACTTCGGGAGATCACATCGCCCGGGTCTGCGATCGAGGCCGACTTCCGCAGTGCCAATTCAACGTTCGGCACTGTAGACGCGGTGATTACGTCCCCGCCTTTCGCTAGTAGCTTCCGGTTCTGGAGCACTAACTGGATGAGACTATGGTTCGCCGGCTGGCAGCCGGAGGATTTCAAGATTGAACCCTCAAGATATTTGGAGACCGAGCAGCGCGCGACATTCGCCCCCTACTCAGAATTTGCTCACAGCATGGCCTCGGTGCTGAAGCCGAGCGGCACTTTAATTCTCCATCTCGGAGAGACTGCTCGAGAGAATATGGCAGCCGAGATCGCGCCGCTTCTAGAGCCCTATTTTCAAGTTCACTCCGTCGGCCGCGAGTCTGTAGCCACAGGCGAGTCGCACGGCGTCGACAAAGGGGCGACCGTCGCTCATTGGTATCTATTCGCTAGTCGTCGCTGACTGCGTCGGACGCAACTCGTTTGCGCGATCTTTCCAAACTTGCGAAATATTCGCGGAGGACTCGAAGAAATCGAAAGCCGTCAGGTCGAGGATGCGGTTACGGATGAGGAAGACCTCGTCCATGTAGTGCGCAAACTTGACGACTAGCTCATCAACAACCGCCCCATCACGGAGGCGAACTAGTGCATCCGGATTTACAGTCGGCTCGCCTCGCAACAGGTCATAGCTGATGCCGGTCTTAAGAGCCAAGGTTCGCAGTTCGCCGTCGGTGTAGAACTCACTTGGCCATGAAGCACCCTTCGCGCCGTTGTGCTCCGCGCAAAGTAGCGTCGCGTTCTCCGTCGTCATTGGCCAGAAGTAGCGCACTGGCAGTGTGTGATCAAACTGGGCGGCACCCTCGGCAGAGACATCCTTGCCGCACTTGAAACACTTATTGTCGTAGCGCCTTCGGATCATTGTTTGACTGATCCGAGTGGAACCGCCGAGGAAGACGAGCAGACGTCGCTTCTGAGCCGCTTCGGTGAACTGGTCAGCGATGCGTGTCTGATTCTTTGCCGCGTTGTATTGCGTCTTGCACAGCCTGCACTCGCCCTGTCGACCGGTCTGCCTCGCCGCATGGTGCCCGAATGCCTCAAACGGCTTTAGCGTGTAACACACGATGCAGTACTTGAAGAGTGCCGCTTCATGGATGTAGTCCTCGACAACGAGCTCCATGGTTCCGGCTTCGATCACAGATGAGCTTTCGCGGTCCGTCAGCTCATAGTCATAGAGCTTGATGCTGTCTCCCGGGCCATAAGACTCACGACACTCATCGCAGGAAATCGTGTACTCCCCGCTGAAGGCCGCTGCATGGTAAAAAAGCCATCGAGAACAACCTGGGGTTGGGCATTGAAAGCCCTTGAAAGCGATGTCACCGTTACCGCGCGAGTTCGCGGGGACTACACGGTTGATCTTGATGAGGTCGGTGTAGGTGGCGCGACGCGGCATGCAATCAGTGTGTCTTATGCAAGAGGACTTTGCATTCCCGCAAGCGGGTGGCACGAAATAGTCTGGCGAAGGCGCTGTTCCAAACTTCCACCCGACGTGCGGCCGTACTTGTCGCTTACGTATCGGTGCCACCTGGACGGATGGCGGGGTGCGCCCCCAACCATCCAACAGTCCGACCGACCATTGTTGAGAGCCGTTTGTACGACCCAGCGGACCTGCGCTCGCATGTGTTTTCTTGCATTCCCCGAAGGCTCCCCTACTCCCCACGCGAGTAGGAGCCTGTCATCCCCCGCGAGAATGCCCGAGAGGGCGGGTCGGCTCGCGTCCCAGCCCTCCCAATCCTGGGCGAGATGTGAAAGTTCGCTCGTGCTACGAGAAGGGAGAGAAAATAGATTGCAGATCTCGGCGGACTGATAGCCGAGAATTGCTGCCGCAAGTTCAACTCGTCCGCGGCTGATCGCGCCCGAGCCGAGCGCAGGGTTCATTAAGATAACGCGAAGACGTTTTGGTGCGGAGTGCCGTTGGAGTGCTCCGTACTGGTGGGGGGTGTCCTTGAAAGTCATATTGCCCCGAGATTACTTGTGGGCCCGGTGGGGCTCGAACCCACGACCCGCGGATTAAAAGATCGATAGATAGGGTCTCAGTAGTACCTGTATGGTCTCAAAAACCCCGGAAAATCAACGATTTTGGCGGTTTCGAGCAACACGTTGCAACACGGTTTCGTGGGCAAATGTGGGCAAAATGTGGGCACGGACGCTGAGTCCTGTCTTGGTGTGATGTATCAGGACATGGGTGACAATTCTGCATCAGGACATAGGTGACACTTCGCGCATCAGGACATCGGTGACACTCAGATGCTCTTGGGGAGGCGTCCTCGGGGTCGGCCGGAGCTGACGTATTTGGTGCCGGGCCGCGGCCAGCGGTGCTTCATGAGCTCGGTGCCCTGGTCGTCGAAGATGAGCAG
>CAIXMB010000155.1 GCA_903920435.1 uncultured Actinomycetes bacterium | reverse complement strand
GCGCACCAAGCGCGATGGTCGCTCGATCGAAGAGATCGGTAAGTACCACCCCACAGAGGAGCCCTCGTTCATCGAGGTCGACTCTGCTCGTGCCCAGTACTGGCTCAGCGTCGGCGCACAGCCGTCGCCGCAGGTCGAGGCCATCCTCAAGCTCACGGGCGACTGGGGCATCTTCAAGGGCGACAAGAACGCGAAGAGCACGGTCAAGACCAAGGAGGCCAAGGAAGTCTTCCAGGCCGACGAGAAGAAGAAGCCGGTTCTCAAGCCCAAGTCGGAGAAGCCCGTCGCCAAGGTGGAGGAGTCGCCGGTTGACGACGCCCCCGTCGCCGAGGACGTCGTTTCCGACGGCGAGCCCACCGAGGCTCCCGACGCCGAGGTCTCCGCTGAGGCACCCGCGGGCGACGCTGCTGCCGACGACGCCGCTGCTGACGACACCGACAAGGCCTAGTCTTGCTCGCTCCCGCACTCGAGCACCTGGTCAAGGGGATCGTCGATCACCCTGACCAGGTTCAGGTCGTCGCGAAGAACTCCCAGCGCGGGGAGGTCCTCGAGGTTCGCGTGCACCCCGAAGACCTCGGCCGTGTCATCGGTCGCGCCGGTCGCACCGCGAAGGCGCTTCGCACCCTGGTCACGGCTCTCGCCGACGGCCGCAAGGTGCGCGTCGACGTGGTCGACACCGACTACTAGACCTTGGCCGGGCCAAAGGCTCCTCAGCCGTCCCACACGCAGCTGCGCGTGGGGCGGCTGACCAAGGCGCACGGACTCAAGGGCGCGATCAAGGTCGAGCTCTACACGGATGCCCCGGAGAAGCGTTTCACTCCGGGAGCGATCTTCTCGCTGCAGGTTCCCACCAGCTCCGACTGGCATGGGAAGAAGCTCGAGCTCATCGAGCTCAAGTGGTACAACGCGCAGCCTGTCGCGTTCTTCAAGGACGTCAACGACCGCTCCGCGGCGGAGACGCTGATCAAGGCGATCCTGTGGATCGACCAGGACCTCGCGCAGGACTCCGACGAGGAGGACGCGTGGTTCGACCATCAGCTCGTCGGCCTCAAGGTGCTGCGTGACGGCGTCGAGGTGGGAACGGTCTCGCAGATCGACCACTTCCCGGCCCAGGACCTGCTCACCGTGACGACGAGCACGGGCGACGTGCTCGTTCCGTTCGTGAAGGCGATCGTGGCATCCATCGATGTGAAGGCGGGAACGCTGACCGTGACGCCGCCGCTCGGCCTCTTCGAAGAGGTTGCCGACGACGACGCCGAGCCCGGCCCCGCCGCGGACTGACCCATGAAGATCGACATCGTCACGATCTTTCCTGAGTTCTTCGGCGTGCTCGATGTCTCCCTTCTCGGCAAGGCGCGCCAGTCGGGCATCATCGATGTGGGCGTGCACGACCTGCGCGACTTCACGCACGACCGGCACCGCACCGTGGATGACACGCCCTACGGCGGCGGCGCGGGCATGGTCATGCGCCCGGAGCCCTGGGGTGAGGCCCTCGACTCGCTGATCGCCCCGGAGACGGTGGTCATCTTCCCGTCACCGGCGGGGGAGCCGTTCACGCAGGCGACCGCGCGTGAGCTCGCCCTGCAGCCGCACCTCGTGTTCGCCTGCGGGCGCTACGAGGGCATCGACCAGCGCGTCATCGATTTCGCGGGTGAGACCGCGCGCGTGCGCGAGATCAGCCTGGGCGACTACGTGCTCAACGGGGGAGAGGTCGCCGTCATGGCGATGATCGAGGCCGTGGGCAGGCTCGTACCGGGTGTGATCGGCAACGCCGCGAGCCTCGACGAGGAGAGCCACGAGGGCGGCCTGCTCGAGTACCCGAGCTACACGAAGCCCGCCGAGTGGCGCGGGCGCGAGGTTCCGCCGGTGCTGCTGAGCGGCAACCACGGGGCGATCGCCGCGTGGCGCCACGAGCAGCAGCTCGAGCGCACGCGGCAGCGCCGCCCCGACCTACTTGCGGGCGGTCAGGACTAGCGGGCCGTTCTCCGTCACGGCGACGGTGTGCTCGAAGTGCGCGGCACGCGAGCCGTCCGCGCTGCGCAGCGTCCAGCCGTCGGGATCGGTGTAGATCCGGTCGGTGCCGAGCATGAACCACGGCTCGATCGCGAAGACGAGGCCAGCGCGCAGCGGGAGACCGCGGCCGGGGCGTCCGTCGTTGGGGATGTGCGGGTCGCCGTGCATCGTGCGGCCCACGCCGTGGCCGCCGAAGTCGGTGTTGACCGAGAAACCGGCCGCGTGCGCCACCTCGCCGATGGCCGCCGAGATGTCGCCGATCCGGTTGCCGACGGTCGCCGCGGCGATTCCCGCATCGAGGGCGCGCGAGGTGACGTCGATCAGGCGCAGGTCCTCCTCGCGGGGAGTGCCGACCGTGATCGTGATGGCCGAGTCCGTGACCCAGCCGCCGAGGGACGCGGCGAAGTCGAGCGAGAGCACGTCGCCGTCGCGCAGGCGGTAGTCGAAGGGCAGCCCGTGCAGCGCGGCATCGTTGACCGAGGTGCAGATGACTTTGCCGAACTTCGACCCGCCGAACGACGGGTGGTAGTCGATGTAGCAGCTCTCCGCGCCCGCCTTGCGGATCATGTCGTGCGCGAGCTTGTCGATGTCGAGCAGGTTCGCACCCACGACGGAGGCCGCGGCGGTGGCTTCGAGCACGCTGGCGACGAACCGCCCGGCGTCGTGCATCCGGTCGATCTCGGCGGGGGTGCGCAGCTCGATCACGAGACGGTGACCTCGTGCTTGCCCATGTAGTCCTGCACGATCCCGCGCAGCTTGACGATGAACCGCTCGTCGCCCTGGCGCTCGTACAGGAATGCGCGGTGCAGCAGGGCATCGGCGATCTCGATGATGATCTCGAGGTCGAGCGAGAGGTCGTCAGACGGCACGAGGTTGTACTTGCGTGTGAAGAGGGCGTTGAACTCGCGCGCGAGCACGGAGTTGTTCGACTGGTCGGGCTGCACGAAGCGCTTGTCGATGACGTCGCCGAAGCCGAGGGCCCGGAAGCCGGGCTCGGTGCGCAGCATGTCGACGTAGCCGTCGATCGCGGCGTTCATCGACGCCATCCACCCGTCGTGCTGCTCGCTCATCGTGCCGAAGATGCGGGCGGTGAACTTCTCCATGTTGCGCGAGGCGAGGGCGCGCAGGAGCGACTGGATGTTGGGGAAGTAGCGGTAGACCACGCCCACCGACGACCCGGACCGAGTGGCCACATCGCTCGTCGTGAGGCCGTCGATGCCGTTGGCGTCGATGAGGTCGGCGGCGGCGTCCAGGAGGCTCGTGATGCGCTCCGCCGAGCGCTGCTGCACCGGCTCGGTGCGGACCGTTGCCGGCACGAAGTCGGTCTTGTCGTTCATGTGTACAGCTCTGCTTTCGGTGGTGGGGCGCATCCAGAAGATACAGTGACGCATCTCTGAGCCCGCTGAGTGGCAGCCCGCGGTGATTCTGTGCGAGAATTGCCGTTCGTGCCTGCATGACGGTTCTGCCACAGGGGAGCCGGTTCACACTAGCCAAGCACGACACTCCATTCTTTCATCACCGATAGCACGCGTTCGACCTGTGGCGGGCGCAGAGAGCGAAACACCATGCACATCCTCGACAGCGTCGATGCAGCATCCCTCAAGGACAACATCCCCGACTTCCGCGCCGGCGACAACGTCAAGGTGCACGTGAACATCGTTGAAGGTACGCGCTCGCGTATCCAGGTGTTCCAGGGCGTCGTGATCGGCCGCTCCGGCGAGGGCGTCCGCGAGACCTTCACGGTCCGCAAGGTGAGCTTCCAGGTCGGCGTCGAGCGCACGTTCCCCGTGCACTCCCCGATCATCGACCACATCGAGCTCGTCACCCGCGGTGACGTGCGTCGTGCGAAGCTCTACTACCTCCGCAACCTTCGCGGCAAGAAGGCGAAGATCAAGGAGAAGCGCGACTTCTAATCCGGGTCGCCCGCGATTCGACTTTCCTGAGCTCCCAGCCCGCTTATGCTTGCTGGGAGCTCAGGGGTTTAAGTGACATATCGCACGGAATACGACGCGGAGGCTGGCAGGAAGCCGGTGCGCGCGCCGAAGTCGAAGCAGAAGCGCGGCTGGAAGATCTTCCTCCGCGACATCGTGCTGATCTTCCTCGCGGCCCTGCTGATCTCGTTCCTGATCAAGACATTCCTGATCCGCTCGTTCTACATCCCGTCGACGTCGATGGAAGAGACGCTGCACGTCAACGACCGCATCATCGTGAACCAGCTCGAGCCGAGGTTCATGCCGATCGAGCACGGCGATGTCGTCGTGTTCCGCGACCCGGGCGGCTGGCTTCCCCCGAGCACGGATGCCCCCGCCAACTGGTTCGTGGGTGCCATCGACGCCGCGCTCGCCTTCGTGGGCCTCAGTGCCCCCGACAGCAATGACCACCTCATCAAGCGGGTCATCGGACTGCCGGGCGACACCGTCGTGTGCTGCAACGACTTCGGCCAGCTGACGGTCAACGGCATCCCGCTCGAGGAGCCGTACACGAACCTCCCCGCCGACGTCACGAAGGCCACCCGCGAGGACTTCGAGGTCACCGTGCCCGAGGGCAAGCTCTGGGTGATGGGCGACAACCGCTACAACTCCGCTGACTCCGCGTACCACAAAGACGATCCCAGCGGCGGCTTCGTGCCGATCGACAACGTCGTGGGCCGTGCCCTGCTCATCAGCTGGCCGGTCGACAGGTGGTCGTGGCTCGACAACTACCCCGTGACGTTCCACGACGTGGACGCCACCGAGCCCCAGTGACCGTCGCCGACCCGACGCTGCGCCTCGAGCGGTCGATTCACCGCGAGGGCATCCAGTACGTCATCGGCTGTGACGAGGTCGGTCGCGGCGCGATCGCCGGTCCCGTCGCGGTCGGGCTCTCCGCGGTCGGAGTGGGCATCGGCAAGCACCCGGCAGGCCTGCGCGACTCGAAGATGCTGAGCGAGAAGCGCCGTGAAGAGCTCTCGCCCCTCGCGACGAAGTGGTCGCACTTCTCGGCGGTCGGCATGGCCTCCGCCCTCGAGGTCGACGCCATCGGAATCATCGCCGCGCTCGCCCTCGCCGGTCGGCGCGCGCTCACCG
>CAIXMB010000154.1 GCA_903920435.1 uncultured Actinomycetes bacterium | reverse complement strand
TTCATGCAGGACCCGGCGCGCAGCCGCGAGCTCGCCGAGACCATGGTGCGCATCGGCAAGGATGCGGGCGTGAAGACGGTCGCGCTGCTGAGCAACATGAACGTTCCGCTCGGCCTCGCGATCGGCAACGCCAACGAGGTGCGCGAGTCGGTCGAGGTGCTCGCCGGAGGGGGCCCCGCCGACGTCATCGAGCTCACCGTCGCCCTCGCGCGCGAGATGCTCGCCCTGGCCGGCCAACCCGACGCCGACGTCGAGTCCGCCCTCAAAGACGGCCGCGCGATGGACTCGTGGCGCGCCATGATCTCCGCACAGGGCGGCGAGCCGGATGCCCCGCTCCCCGCGCCGCGCGAATCGCACGTCGTCACAGCCGACCGCGACGGGGTGCTCACGACGCAGCACGCCCTCCCGTTCGGCATCGGAGCCTGGCGCCTCGGCGCGGGCCGCGCGCGCAAGGAGGACCCCGTCGACCACGCCGCGGGCATCGACCTGCACGCGAAGCCCGGCGACACGGTGACGAAGGGGCAGCCCCTCTTCACCCTGCACACGTCAGATGCGGCGCGGTTCGAGCGCGCCCTCGAAGCCGTCGAGGGTGCCTACGCCATCGGCGACCCGGGCTCGCCGATCGACAACGGCGGCCCCCTCATCGCCGGCCGCGTCGACTAGCCCGCGCTTCTCGCGGCTCCGCGAGAGTACACACTTCTGCGTACTCTCGCGGAGAATCGGGACGGAAGTGCGTACTCTCAGTGGCGGGTCGAGGCCAAGGCCCTCCTTACTCGCGCGATGAGACTGGCCGGATCGCGGTAGTCCGCTGCGGTTGCGCGGATGACCGTCCACCCCAGTTCCGTGAGCCGCGCGTACCGTTCGATGTCGTACGCCCATTGGCGGGCATCCGTGAGGTGGTGCTCGCCCTCGTACTCGACCAGGACCAGGAACTCAGGCCAGCTGAGGTCGGGAGTGGCGACGAGCTTGCCGCGGTGGTGGATCGCCCTGTTCGGCAAGGGTTCGGGCAGGCCCGCCAGGATGAAGGCGACGCGGAGCTCGGACTCGGGCGGGGAGTCTGAGCGGGCGGTCAAGAGCGGTAGGGCATCCCGGATCAGGCGAGAGCCGCGACGACCTTCGTAGCGAGCCGTCGCCGCACGGATGCGGACGAGTTCGGTTTTGGGAGCCCGCCGCCAGAGTGCTGCGTCGCCCGCCGCAACCAGCTCCGCGAGGCTGAGCCCGGCGGTCGCGAGGTCACACCAGGTTCGCTCCACTGACGTGATCCGCAGTCCATCTAGAGCGGTCACGTCGACGGGATTGATGGAGATGTGGTGTGCCCGGATGTCGCGAGCGTTCACTCTCCGCTGGCCCGCGGGGACCCCGACGTGAAGGGGCAGCACCGAATGTGAGAACCGCGGGGGCAGGGGCAGGCCGTGGAGAAGCGCCGCCGTGGTCCCGTACAAGAACGTGCGCTCGGGCATCCGGGGCGCGAACGCTCGGATGAGGTCGAGGCCCGACGCTTCGAACTCGGAGCGGACGCCCCAGAAAGGATGCGCGAGCGTGGGCGATCTCAACTGCGCGAGGGTCACCCCGCTGGCGCACGCTTCTGCCACGCCAAAGGCCCGATTCCAGAGTTGCGGAGGGAGGGAGTGCATTCCGCGAAAGTACGCAAGAGTGCTCCCGTGCAACGTGAGGGTGCGCGGAAGTGTGTACTTTCACGGAGCCGGCGGCGCCGGGAGGACTACTCCGGATCGCCGATGCGCTCGAGCGCGTCGACCACGAGGCCCCAGAACTTCGCGTGGTCGAGGTTGCGGGCGACCTGGGTCGTGCAGTCGGCGGGTGCCGGCGCGCGGAAGTCGGCGACGGTCATACCGAGCGTGAGGGTGCCCGTGAGCTCGATGTCGAGGGGAACCCGCACGGTCTCCATGACCGTCGGGTCGATGACGAACGCCACGGCGCACGGGTCGTGCACGGGTGGGTAGTCGAACCCCTGCTGGTCGCGGTAGGTGTGCCCGAAGAACTCCAACAGCTCGCCGACGAACCTCGCCGGGCCGGTGCCCACGGCCGCGATCGACGCGGCGACGGCGGGGGTCGCGAGCGCTTCGTGCGTCAGGTCGAGCCCCACCATGGTGAGCGGCCACGACTCGTTGAACACGATGTGCGCGGCCTCGGGGTCGATGACGATATTGAATTCGCTCGTCGCGCTCCAGTTGCCGACGTTCACTCCGCCGCCCATGAGCACCACCTGCTTCACGCGCGAGGCGATGCGCGGCTCCTTGCGCACGGCCAGCGCGATGTTCGTCAGCGCGCCGGTCGGCACGAGGGTGATCTCGCCCGGCTCCGCTGCCATGACCGTGTCGATGATGAAGTCGACGGCGTGCCGCGGGTCGAGCTCGATCACGGGCGCCGGCAGCACGGGGCCGTCCAGCCCGCTCTCGCCGTGGATGGAGTCGGCGACCTCGACCTCCCGCACGAGCGGGCGGTGGGCGCCGCGTGCGAACGGCACTCCCGTGATGCCGGCGACGCGCGCCACCGACAGGGCGTTGCGGGTGACCTTCTCGATCGTCTGGTTGCCCATGACGGTGGTGACGCCGACGAGCTCGATGTCCGGGTTGCCCCAGGCGAGCAGCATCGCAATCGCATCGTCGTGGCCGGGGTCGCAGTCGAGAATGATCTTCGTGGGCACCATTCGAGGCTAGTGCCCAGCATGGGGAACTGTAGATTTGAGCCATGAACGCACCCCACGACGACTTCATCATGCCCGGCGGGGGTGCCAGCATCACCGCGCTGCCCAAGGTCTCACTGCACGACCACCTCGACGGCGGGCTGCGTCCGCAGACGATCATCGAGCTGGCCGACGCCATCGGCATGGCACTTCCCGCGACGGATGCCCCGGCTCTCGGCACCTGGTTCGCCGACCAGGCCGACTCGGGGTCGCTCGTGGAGTACCTCAAGACCTTCGACGTGACCACGGGCGTCATGCAGACCCAGGAGGGCCTCACTCGAGTCGCCCGCGAGTTCGTGCAGGACCTCGGCGCCGACGGTGTCGTCTACGGCGAGATCCGCTGGGCGCCCGAGCAGCACCTCACGCGCGGCCTCACCCTCGACCAGGTCGTCGAGGCGGTGCAGGAGGGGCTCGAGGCTGGCGTCGCCGACGTGGCGGCATCGGGAGGCAGCATCCGTGTCGGTCAGCTCGTGAGCGCCATGCGCCACGCCGACCGCGGACTCGAGATCGCCGAACTCGCCGTGCGGCACCGCGATAACGGCGTCGTGGGCTTCGACATCGCGGGTGCCGAGGCGGGCTTCCCCGCGAGCAACCTGCGCGAGGCGTTCGACTACCTCGCCCACCACTTCCTGCCCGCGACCGTGCACGCGGGCGAGGCCGACGGTGTCGAGTCGATCCGCGGCGCCCTGTTCGACGGCCGCGCCCTGCGACTCGGCCACGGGGTGCGCCTCGCGGAAGACATCACCACCGCCCGCGAGGACGACGAGAACACCTACGTGACCCTCGGCCCGGTGGCGCAGTGGGTCAAGGACCGCGAGATCGCCCTCGAGCTCTCGCCCAGCTCCAACCTGCAGACCGGCGCGATCGCGCAGTGGGGCACCGAGCTCGTCGACCACCCGTTCGACCTGCTGTACCAGCTCGGCTTCCGCGTGACCGTCAACACCGACAACCGGCTCATGAGCGCCACCTCGCTCAGCCGCGAGTTGTACCTGCTGGCGGAGGCGTTCGGCTACGACCTCACCGACCTCGCGGTGTTCCAGCTCAACGCGGCGGCGGCGACGTTCCTGCCCATCGAGGACCGCGAGGAGCTCACCGACATCATCACCTCAGGGTTCGAAGCGGCCTGACGGATGTCGCTGCCCCCGCTCCCGCAGAGCGCCATCGTGATCGCCGCCGAGGCGACCGACTGGCGCTCGGCGGTGACCCTCGCGGGCGACGCGCTCGCGCGGTCGGGAGCGGCGCGGCCCGGCTACTCGGGCGAGATGATCCGGATGATCGAGGAGCACGGGCCGTACGTCGTGATCGCCCCGGGCCTCGCGCTGGCGCACGCCCGCCCCGGCCCCGAGGTGCTCGCCGACGGACTCTCGATCGTCACGCTCGCCACCCCGGTGAACTTCGGGCACCCGCACAACGACCCCGTGAGCGTCGTGCTGGGACTCGCCGTCACGTCGTCGTCGGAGCACCTGCACGCCGTCGCGGCCGTGGCCAACGTGTTCAACGACTCGACCGCCATCAGCGACCTCGCGGCCGCCACCTCCGCCGCCGAGGTGCAGGCCATCATGGGAGTCACCGAATGAAGATCGTCACCATCTGCGGTGCCGGCATCGGCAGCTCGGGCATCCTCAAGGTCAACGCGGAGCGCGTGCTGCGCAAGCTCGACATCCAGGCCGACGTCGTCGCCGCCGACGTCGCCTCGGTGCGCGAGGTAGCGGCAGATGCCCAGGTCATCCTCACCTCCGCCGAGTTCGTGGAGGCGATCGGCAAGACGTTCGCCGACGTCATCGTCGTCGAGAACTACTTCGACACCGCGGAGCTCAGCGCGAAGCTCGAGGCGGCGCTGGGTAACTAGCCCAGCAGCTCGCGCATGCCCGCCTCGAGCTCGGCAACCACTGCTTCGGCGGCCGCGCGGCGCTCGCGTGCGGTTCCCGAGTCGCTCGACGCGTCGATGTAGACCTTGAGCTTGGGCTCCGTGCCGCTCGGCCGGATGATCACGCGCGCGCCGCCCGCGAGGTGCACGCGCAGGATGTCGCCGGCCGGATACTGCTCGAACCCGTCGATGAAGTCGTCGATCTGCGCAACCGCGATCGACCCGATGCGCTCCGGCGGGTTCGCCCGCAGGCGCGACATCGCTGCGCCGATGAGCGACAGGTCGTCGAAGCGCAGGGAGACCTGGGCGGAGGCGAAGGCGCCGAACCGGTCGGCGAAGTCGTCGAGGTGGTCGTCGAGGGTCTTGCCCTGCGCCTTGAGCTCTGAGGCGAGCGAGAGGAACTCGACCGCGGCCGAGATGCCGTCCTTGTCGCGCACGACCTCGGGGTCGACGAGGTAGCCGAGCGCCTCCTCGTAGCCGTACGCCAGCCCGGGAACGCGCGAGATCCACTTGAAGCCGGTGAGGGTGTCCTCGTAGTGCAGGCGGTACTCCTGAGCCACGGCCCGCAGTGCGGGCGACGACACGATGGATGCCGCGAGCACTCCGTCGGGCCCGGCCTTCGCCGCGGCACGCCAGCCGAGCAGGTACCCGACCTCGTTGCCGCTGAGGCGGCGCCAGCCCGACGGGCCCGGGACCGCGACCGCGAGCCGGTCGGCGTCCGGGTCGTTGACGATCGCGAGGTCGGCACCGACGGCCGCCGCGCGGGCGAACGTGAGATCCATGGCGCCGGGTTCCTCGGGGTTGGGGAACGAGACGGTGGGGAAGGCGGCATCCGGCTCGATCTGCTCGGTGACGACCGCGGGCTCGCCGAAGCCCGCGGCGGCGAAGACGAGCCGCGCGGTCTCCCAGCCGACGCCGTGCATGGCCGAGTAGACGAAGGTCAGGTCGCTGGTTGAGCCTGTCGAAACCGAGGAAATCGCCGCGGTCTCGCGCACGTACTCGTGCAGCACGGTGTCGTCGGCGACGATGAAGTCGGTCGAGCGGGGCAGGTCGCTGATCGAGCCCTTCGCGACGATGTCGATGTCGGCGGCGATGAGCCCGTCGGAGGGTGGGACGATCTGCGAGCCGTGGTCGTCCTTGCCGAGGTAGACCTTGTAGCCGTTGTCGTTCGCGGGGTTGTGGCTCGCGGTGACCATGACGCCCGCGCTCGTGCCCAAGTGCCGCACCGCGAACGCGAGCACGGGGGTGGGGAGGTGGCGGGGGAGCAGGGTGGTCGCGACGCCCGCGCCGGCCATGATCGTGGCGGTGTCGCGCGCGAAGACCTCGGAGTTGCGGCGGCCGTCGTAGCCGATGACGATGCTCGGGCTCGACTCCTTCGAGAGCAGGTAGGCGGCGAGCCCGGCGGCCGCCTGCGTCACGAGCACGCGGTTCATGCGCGTGGGGCCGGCACCGAGCTCGCCGCGCAGTCCCGCGGTGCCGAACTGCAGCCGGGAGGCGAAGCGCGCCTCGAGCTCGGGTCCGTCTGCCGCGATCAGGGCCTCGAGCTCGGCGCGGGTCGTGGCATCCGGGTCCTGGGCGAGCCAGGCGCGGGCCTCGTCGACCGCGGACACTAGATCGCCGCCACGATCTTCGCGAGGAGAGCGCTGATGCGCACCTCCGCGTCCTTGCCCGCCTGGATGACCTCTTCGTGGCTGAGCGGCGTCTTCTGGATGCCCGCCGCGAGGTTGGTGATGAGGCTCATGCCGAGGATCTCCATGCCGGCCTGGCGCGCGGCGATGGCCTCGAGGGCGGTCGACATGCCCACGATGTGGCCGCCGATCGCCTTCGCCATCTGCACCTCGGCGGGGGTCTCGTAGTGCGGGCCGCGGAACTGGCAGTACACGCCCTCGTCGAGCGACGAGTCGACCGTGCGAGCGAGGTCGCGCAGGCGGCGCGAGTACAGGTCGGTGAGGTCGATGAAGGTGGCGCCCTCGAGCGGGGAGTCCGCGGTGAGGTTGATGTGGTCGCTGATGAGCACGGGCGAGCCCGGGGTCCAGGTCTCCTTGATGCCGCCAGCGCCGTTCGTGAGGATCATCGTCGTGGCGCCCGTCGCAGCGGCGGTGCGCACCGAGTGCACGACGCGGCGCACCCCGTGGTTCTCGTAGTAGTGGGTGCGCGCACCGATCACGAGCGCGCGCTTGCCGTTCGGCAGCAGGATCGACCGCAGGGTGCCGACGTGACCCTCCAGGGCGGGCTTGCCGAAGCCCACGATCTCCTGCGCGGTGATGGTCGCGGTGGTCTCGCCGATGAGGTCCGCTGCCTTCGCCCAGCCGCTGCCGAGAGTCAGGGCGATGTCGTGACGGTCGACCCCCGTCTTCTCCGCGATCTGCGCCGCGGCCTCCGCGGCGATGTCGAAGGGGTTGAGGTCGGGGTTGTCCAGAGGATTGAGCATCCCAACACTCTAGGACTCAACTACCCCCTTGAGCCCCTCGAGCACCCGATGCCAGTTCTTCTCGCTGTGCTCCACCTCGTCGTAGCTATGGTTGTTGTCCTGGGCGAGGGTCACCCGCGTGCCCTCGCCGTCGGGCTCGAGGTCCCACGTGAGCGTGTGGTAGTTCTCCGGCACGTCCTCGCGGGCGCTGAGCGGGCTGAAGTGCGTGTGCACGAGCCGCTCGCGCGGCACCACCTCGAGGATGGTCCCGTGGTCCTGGTACGCCGTGCCCTCGTAGTCGCCGGACCACGTGATGGTGCTGCCCGGATGCCAGTCGGACTCCACCCGAGCCCCCAGGAAGTACCGCTCCACGAGGTCGGGATCGGTGAGCGCGCGCCAGACGTCGTCGGGCGAGGCATCCGTGTGGATCGTCGCCGTGGCGACCAGATTGTCACTCATCACTACGGTCTACGCCCCGGCCCGGTGGCAGGCAAGCGGGTTGCATTTAAGGGAGGATTGACGCATGGCCTATGAATTCGAGCGGAAGCAGCGCATTGCGATCCTCGGCGGCGGGCCGGGCGGCTACGAAGCTGCTCTCGCCGGGGCCCAGCTCGGCGCCGATGTCACGCTCGTCGAGCGGGAGGGGGTGGGCGGCTCCGCCGTGCTCACCGACGTGGTGCCCTCGAAATCCCTCATCGCCACCGCCGAGGCCACGAACGGCATCGGCGAGGCGGCAGACCTCGGCGTGCAGTTCTTCACGCGCTCCGACTCCGGCCGTGCCGTGCGCCCCGAGGTGACCGTGAACCTCGCCGCGGTCAATGCGCGGCTCATGCGCCTGGCCCGGCAGCAGTCTGAGGACATGAAGTCGCAGCTCATCAAGGCCGGCGTGCGCATCATCCACGGTGAGGGGCGGCTCGACGGTCCGCAGCGCCTCGTCGTGTCGACGGGCAAGGGCAAAGCGGGAACGGATTTCGACGAGGTGGATGCCGATACCGTCGTCGTCTCCGTGGGGGCCCGGCCGCGCATCCTGCCGACGGCGAAGCCCGATGGCGAACGCATCTTCACCTGGACGCAGCTCTACACGCTCGAGGAGGTGCCCGAGCACCTGATCGTCGTCGGATCGGGTGTGACCGGTGCCGAGTTCGCCTCCGCCTACAACGCCCTCGGCTCGCAAGTGACCCTCATCTCGTCGCGCGACCAGGTACTCCCGGGTGAGGACCAGGACGCGGCGCGAGTGATCGAGGACGTCTTCAAGCGCAACGGCATGACCGTGCTCTCCAAGTCGCGGGCCGACTCGGTGAAGCGCACCAAGGACGGCGTGGTCGCCACCCTCTCCGACGGCCGTACCGTGGAGGGCACGCACTGCCTGCTCGCGGTCGGATCCATCCCCAACACCGAGGGGATCGGCCTCAAGGAGGCCGGCGTGCAGCTCACCGAGTCCGGCCACATCCGGGTCAACCGGGTCGCCCGCACCTCGATGCCGTCGATCTACGCGGCGGGCGACTGCAGCGACTTCCTCCCGCTGGCCTCGGTAGCCTCGCAGCAGGGTCGCACCGCGGTGTTCCACGCGATGGGCGACGCCGTGCAGCCCACGGAGCTGCGCAACATCACCTCGAACATCTTCACCCAGCCCGAGATCGCCACCGTCGGCTGGTCGCAGAAGCAGATCGAAGACGGCATCGCCCAGGGCGACATCTACAAGCTGCCGCTGGCCTCCAACCCCCGCGCGAAGATGATGGGCATCAAGGACGGCTTCGTGAAGCTGTTCGCGCGCACGGGATCCGGCACGGTGATCGGCGGCGTCATCGTCGCGCCGCACGCCTCCGAGCTCATCCTCCCCATCGCACTCGCCGTCGAGCACCGCCTCACCGTCGACCAGCTGGCCCGCGCCTTCAGTGTGTACCCGTCGCTCACGAGCAGCATCACGGATGCCGCGCGCGCGATGCACATCGTCAACTAGCCGCCGCGCGCCTCCGCCCCGCCCCGCCCGCCCCGCCCCGCCGCCCCCGCCCGCCCCGCCGCACCGCGCACGCATTCGTCCTCAGCGCACGGTGACGTCTCCGTGACTGCATGACGATCGCGTGCTTTCGCTTCTCCTCGGCGCGGGCCACAGGGCTTCCCCGTGCACACGTCTGCGGCCGTTCGGCACCACGCGACCGCTGCACGGCATGATGCGAGGATGCCCGAGCTCTTCCCCGTCCGAGAAGCAGTCGTGCCCGCCGAACGGTCTGCTCACTATCGAGCTCGGGCGGCTGGAGAACTCCTTCGTCTCGCCCCAGGAGTGGCGGTCCGCCTATCGGAGTGGAGGGAGCTGGGCGCGCGCGAGCAGTACCTTGCGGTCATCCGGGCGGCCCTCACGCGCACTGCCAAGCCGCTCGCGCTGTCTCATGCGTCCGCTGCTGCGGTATGGGGTCTGCCATGGTTAGGACCGTGGCCCGATCGCGTGCACGCCGTCTCACTGGTAGGGCGCGCAAGTTCCACGGTCTCCATCCAGATGCACGCCGGGCCACCCCGGTCGCACGAGGCGGTGGACGGGTTCCCCGTGGTGGATCTCGCGTGCTGCGCGGTGCAGGTTGCTGCCTCTCAGCCACTCGAACTCGGCCTGATCGTCGCTGATGCCGCCCTCGCGCGGGTGAGGATGGAGGAACTGCTAGCGGAAGCGGACCGACTGGCTCTCCGGCGCGGGAGCGCGAGGGCGCGCCTCGCACTCGATCTCGCCGACGGTCGCTCGGGCTCGCCCGGGGAGTCCGTCAGCCGTGCGACCATGCACAGGTTGGGTGTGCCAATGCCGAGCCTGCAACATCGTTTCCCCCGTCGAGGCGGGGGCTGGTGGTTCGTCGACTTCTACTGGGAGCAGTTCAACCTGGTGGGGGAGTTCGACGGTCTGGGCAAGTACCGACGGGCCGAGTGGAGGAACGGCCGGAGCGCTGAGCAGGTCGTCATCGATGAGAAATTGCGCGAGGACGAGCTGAGAGCACTGGGCCCGCGTGTAGTCCGCTGGGGATGGGACATCGCGCGCTCGCCGCGGAGCCTAGGCGCCCTGTTGGCCGCAGCGGGACTCCCGACCGCACGCGTTCGTCCTTCGCGCACGCCGACGTACCCGTGATCTGAGCACGAGGGCGTGCTCAGATCGGAGGACCGCGCGGGTCAGTCGGCGATGTTCATCAGCAGGTGGCCCGACGAGACCGTCGAGCCCACCGTCGCGTTGATGCCCGAGATGGTGCCGTCCTTGTGCGCGGTGAGCGGCTGCTCCATCTTCATCGCCTCGAGCACGAGGATGAGGTCGCCCTTGACCACCTTGTCACCGTCGGCGACGGCGAGCTTGACGACCGTGGCCTGCATGGGCGCCTTCACCGAGTCGCCCGTGACCGTCGACACGGATGACGCGGCGCGCCGCTTGGGCGCTGCGGCCAGGGCCGTTCCGCCCCCCGTCGTGGGAACCAGTTTCGTCGGCAGGGAGACTTCCACGCGCTTGCCCCCGACCTCGAGGACCACGTTGTGCCGGGCGACCGGTGCCGATCCGTCGGGCAACGAGCCGCTCCACGGCTCGATGTCGTTGACGAACTCGGTCTCGATCCAGCGGGTGTAGACCGTGAACGGGTCGGAGGTGAACGCCGGGTCGCGCACGATCTTGCGGTGGAACGGCAGCACCGTCGGCAGGCCCGCGACCTCGAACTCGTCGAGGGCACGGCGGGAGCGCTCGAGGGCGTCTGCGCGCGACGATCCGGTGACGATGAGCTTGGCCAGCAGCGAGTCGAACGCCCCACTGATGACGTCGCCGGTGGTGACACCCGAGTCGACGCGCACGCCGGGGCCGCCGGGCATCCGGAGCACGTTGACCGGGCCGGGCGCTGGCATGAAGTTCAGCCCGGGGTCTTCGCCGTTGATGCGGAACTCGAACGAGTGGCCCACGGCCACCGGGTCGTCGTAGCCGATGGCCTGGCCCTCGGCGATGCGGAACTGCTCGCGCACGAGGTCGATGCCTGCGACCTCCTCGGTCACCGGGTGCTCGACCTGCAGTCGGGTGTTGACCTCGAGGAACGAGATGGTGCCGTCCGTGCCCACCAGGAACTCGCACGTGCCGGCGTTGTAGTAGCCGGCCTCCTTGATGATCGCCTTGGACGAGGCGTAGATGCGGGCCATCTGGTCGTCGGACAGGAACGGCGCGGGCGCCTCCTCGACGAGCTTCTGGTGACGACGCTGAAGCGAGCAATCGCGCGTGGACACGACGACGACGTTGCCGTGGGTGTCCGCGAGGCACTGGGTCTCGACGTGGCGCGGGCTGTCCAGGTAGCGCTCGACGAAGCACTCGCCGCGGCCGAATGCTGCGACAGCCTCCCGGACGGCGGAGTCGTACAGGTCGGGAATCTCCTCGAGCGTGCGAGCCACCTTCAGCCCGCGACCGCCGCCGCCGAAGGCAGCCTTGATGGCCACCGGGAGCCCGTGCTCCTTGGCGAACGTGACGACCTCGTCGGCGCCGGTGACCGGATCGGCCGTGCCCGGCACCTGCGGCGCACCTGCCCGCTGCGCGATGTGGCGCGCGGAGACCTT
>CAIXMB010000153.1 GCA_903920435.1 uncultured Actinomycetes bacterium | reverse complement strand
TCGACTACATCCGTCGCGCCAAGGTCGCATCCGGCGAAGCCGGTGGCATTACCCAGCACATCGGTGCGTACCACGTGGAAACCCCACGCGGCATGATCTCCTTCCTGGACACGCCCGGACACGAGGCGTTCACCGCCATGCGTGCCCGTGGTGCGCAGGTCACCGACCTCGCGATCCTGGTTGTCGCGGCGGACGACGGCATCATGCCGCAGACCGTCGAGGCGCTCAACCACGCGCAGGCCGCCGGTGTGCCCATCGTCGTCGCGGTGAACAAGGTCGACAAGGAGGGGGCGAACCCCGCCAAGGTGCGCCAGCAGCTCACCGAGTTCGGCCTCGTCGCCGAGGAGTACGGCGGCGACACGATGTTCATCGACGTGTCGGCGCTCAACAACATCGGCATCGACAAGCTGCTCGACGCCGTGCTGCTCACCGCCGACGCCGGTCTCGACCTGCGCTCGAACCCCAACAAGGATGCCCGCGGTGTCGCCATCGAGGCGAAGCTCGACAAGGGCCGCGGTGCGGTTGCGACAGTGCTCATCCAGTCGGGAACGCTGCGCGTCGGAGACGCCATCGTCGCGGGAACCGCGTACGGCCGCGTTCGTGCCATGCACGACGAGGACGGCAACGCCGTCGACGAGGCCTACCCGTCGCGCCCCGTGCAGGTGCAGGGCCTGTCGTCCGTCCCCCGGGCCGGCGACACGTTCCTCGTCACCGAGGAGGACCGCACCGCCCGTCAGATCGCCGAGAAGCGCGAGGCCGTGGAGCGCAACGCGCTGCTGGCCAAGGCCCGCAAGCGCATCAGCCTCGAGGACTTCACCAAGGCCCTCGAAGACGGCAAGGTCGAGTCGCTCAACCTCATCATCAAGGGTGACGTCTCGGGTGCTGTCGAAGCGCTCGAGGATGCCCTCCTCAAGATCGAGGTCGACGACAGCGTCCAGCTGCGCATCATCCACCGCGGTGTAGGTGCCGTCACCGAGAGCGACGTCAACCTCGCGACGATCGACAACGCGATCATCATCGGGTTCAACGTGCGCCCCGACACGAAGGCGCGCGAGCGCGCCCAGCGTGAGGGCGTGGACGTGCGGTTCTACTCGGTCATCTACGCGGCGCTCGAGGAGATCGAGAACTCGCTCAAGGGCATGCTCAAGCCCGAGTTCGAAGAGGTCCAGTCGGGTGTCGCCGAGATCCGCGAGATCTTCCGCTCCTCCAAGTTCGGAAACGTCGCCGGTGTCATCGTGCGCTCGGGAACGATCACGAGGAACGCGCGAGCTCGCGTCATCCGCGAGGGCGTCGTCGTCGGCGACAACCTCGCCATCGAGTCGCTGCGCCGGTTCAAGGACGACGTCACCGAGGTCCGCACGGACTTCGAGGCGGGTATTGGGCTCGGCAAGTTCAACGACATCCAGGTCGGCGACGAGATCGAGACGATCGAGATGAAGGAGAAGCCGCGGGTCTAGTTCCCGTGGTGCGGATGCGAGTCGGCGTTTCCTCCGACTCGCATCCGGCGGCCTCGCTTCACTCGGTCGCTGCCAGGCCCAGCCAGCGAGTCGGAGGAAACCCTGACTCGCCTGGGCTGGTTGAGTAGGCCCGCTAGGGCCGTATCGAAACCTCGTTGAGGGGAGTAACACATGGCAGACGCAGCACGCGCCGCAAAGATGGCGGACCGCATCAAGGTCATCGTCGCGAAGACGCTCGAGCGCGGGGTCAAAGACCCGCGCATGGGGTTCGTGACCATCACCGACGTGCGGGTCACGGGCGACCTCCAGCACGCCTCGATCTTCTACACCGTCTACGGTTCCGACGAGGAGCGCGCCGACACGGCAGCGGCCCTCAAGTCGGCGACCGGGATGCTCCGCAGCGAGGTGGGCAAGAACATCACCGCCCGGCTCACCCCGTCGCTCGAGTTCATCGCCGACGGCATCCCCGAGAATGCGGCGCTCATCGACTCGCTGCTCACCGAGGCCGCCGCGCGCGACGCCGCCGTCGAGAGCCTCAAGGCGACGGCGCAGTACGCGGGCGACGATGATCCGTACGTGAAGCCGCGGGTCATCGAGGACGACGAGGACGACGAGGACGAGCCCGAGGGCAACTCGCGCCAGGCGGGTTGAGTAGGCCGCCCGCGGCCGTATCGAACCCTCGGTTTCGATACGCGCGCTAGGGCGCGCTACTCAACCGGC
>CAIXMB010000152.1 GCA_903920435.1 uncultured Actinomycetes bacterium | reverse complement strand
CGAGAGCGGCGCGCCCGCCGCGGCGGGCCGTCTCGTAGTCGCAGACGTTCGCGAAGTTGCCGGAGGCGCGCAGGAGCTCCTGGCGCCGGGTCATCTCACCGACGAGCGCGTCCTGCATGCGGTCGACGAGCGAGAGCTCCTCGCCGAGGTTGGTGATGACCGCCGACACGTGCGGCATGTCGGCCATGCCCGCGAAGGTCGCACCGCCCTTGAAGTCGACGAGCACGAAGTTGAGCTGCTCGGGCGAGTGGGTGAGCGCGAGCGAGAGCACGAGGGTGCGCAGCACCTCGGACTTGCCGGATCCGGTCGCACCGATGATGAGGCCGTGTGGACCCATGCCCTGCTGCGCCGCCTCCTTGATGTCGAGCACGATGGGAGACCCGTTGAGCTCCTGGCCGATGGGAACGCGCAACCGGTCGCGCTCGAGGCGCCCCTGCCACGCGACCGAGAAGTCGATGTCGCGCACGTCGGGCAGCGCGAGGAGGTCGACGAGCTCAGCCTGCGCCGTGCTGCCGCCCGTGGCGCCGCCGGTCATGGACGGGATCGAGTAGAGGGGCATGAGGCGGCGCGCGGTGGCCTCGGCCTCGGCGAGGGTCGTCTGGTCCGCGACGAACTGCTGCGCTGCAGCGCGCAGTGTGACGAGCTCTGCCGGCACATCGGTGCCGGTGCGGGACTGGCCGAGCGCGATGCGCAGCGTCGACGCCGACTCGAGGGCGCCCCAGCGTGCCGGGAGGTCGATGACCGTGACGCCGTCGACGCCCTCCTCGGTGATGATCGCGTCCGAGCCCGAGATGCGGGCGCCGTCGGTGATGATGACGATGTGCGGCAGGCGCTTGGTCGAATCCCTGCCGAAGCGCGGGCGTTCGGTGAGGTCGGCGGGCAGCAGCGCCTCGATGTCCGCGGCCTCCGACCCGATCATCCGCGCAGCACCCAGACCGTCATTGGCGCGGCGGGAGTGCGTGTGCGGCAACCACTTCGCCCACTCCCACTGATTCAGCACGGCGTCGTCGGCGATGATCGCGACCTGCAGGGAGTCGGGGTCGTGCAGCGTCGTGATACCGAGCAGCATGGCGCGCACGAGAGAGCGCACCTGCTGCTCGTCGCCCGTGACCTCCACGCGCGCGAAGGTGGTGAGGGGAACGGCGAGCGGGAGGTTCCGCTGCACCTCGTGGCTCACCATGAACCGGTGGGCCGCAGACGCCGCGACGGGGTCGAGCTGGGCGAGGGGCGGCAGTTCGGGCGACTCGAGCTCGACGCAGAGCGGCTGATCGCTCACCCCGACGCGCACGTTCAGGAAGTCGGGGTCGTCGGTCGCGCGCTCCCACACGCGCGTGCGCTCCTCGGCGATGAAGGTCAGCGCCGAGGGGGCGGGGTTGAGCCAGTTCGCCGCGCGGCGCTGCTGCTTGCCCGCGACGCGCACCGTCTGGCGCAGCTCGGTCAGATACGCGAGGTAGTCGCGTCGCGCGGCGAGCACCCCCGCCTGCCGCTGCGCACGTTGGCGCCAGCCGTTGACGGCGACGAAGCCGAGCGATGACACGAGGAACATCCCGCCCGTGAGCAGGCCCGTGGGGTTCGCGTTCGTGACGGTGACCATGACGATGGCGCCGACACTCCCGAGCATCGGCAGCATCGAGCTGACCAGTCCGCCACCGCCGTCGCTCGGCGCGAGCTCCGGGGGTGCCTGCACGGCGATCTTGCCGGCGGGAACGCGCGGCGGGGCCATCCGGGTGCCGGCCATCGCTACTCACCACCCAGCAGGACGCTCACGGTGAAGATGCGGTTGCCGACGCGCACGCGCGTGCCCTCCTCGAGCGGGGTGCGGACGTTCGGGGTGAGCGGGATGATGTCCCCTTCATCGGTGAGCAGGTCTGTTCCGTTGGTGGAGCCGAAGTCGGTCACCCAGGTCGCACCGCGGGAGTGCTCGAGGCGGGCGTGGGTCTTCGACACCGTCGACTCGTGCTCGCGCACGGCGATGAGGCGATCGCCGGGCTCCGACGCCACGGGGCTGCGGCCGAGGTTGACGGAGACCGGGCTCGCGAGCTCCTCGCGCTGGCCGCTGTCGCAGACGAGCAGGAGCGTCGTCGCGGCACCGGCCTTGCGCACCGTCGACTGCACCTCCGCGGGCAGGCTCGACGACTCCGGCATGGGGGCGACGACCACGGACTCCTGGGCGCGCGCGCCCGTCTGCGATGCGCTCGCCGACACCTCGTCGACCGTGGCCTGGCGCGCCGACGTGGTCACCACCTGGGGAGCGGCGAGGATGACCGGCGCCTCGGCCCCGTAGTCGAGTTGCACTCCCGCGACCGGCGGTGCGAGCGGGGGCACGCCCGCGCGCGCGGGAACGCTCCGGTTGCGCCTCGGCACCGCGACGACCTGGGTGCGGGCGGCACGATCCGCCCAGCCCCTCACCCGCACGTCGCTCGCCCCCGACGCGGCGACCACCCATGCCCCCACGCCGGCGACCAGGAGGCCCGCGGCGGTCACGATGCCGCGCACGAACGCCCGCGCGGTGCCGGGAGAGTACGGCGCATCCTGGCGGGAGACCCGCAGCCGAAGGAGGGCATTGCCGGGGCTCGACCCGGTGCGGGCGATCATCGCCCAGAGGATCACCGCGGACTCCACCACGGCGAGGATCGTAAGGATCGCGCTACCGGTGCCGAAGGCCACCCCGGCGGCGATCGCGGCCACGAGAACGATGTCGATCGTGAACGCGGCGACCTGGGCCCCCACCCCGGCGGCACCTCCCGAGAACAACGGGTCGAGGGCGATGCCCGCTCGGGAGGGGCGGGGGGCAGCAGGCGCACCCATCGCCGGTACCCGGGGTGCCTGGGTGTCCACGACGAGGGGCGCGACCGGCGCGGCGGGAGGAGCGTAGGCGGCGGGCGCCGGCTGTTGCGCCGGTGCCTGCAGCGGCACGCCGCACCACAGGCACCGCTCGGCGCCGCGCTGCAGCGGCTGGCGGCAGTTCCAGCAGGTCGCGACACCGCCGGGTGCCATCGCCGGAATCGAAGTCATGAAGCCATCACCCCGCGGAGGAAGGAGAGTGCGTCGGACGCGAGCAGCGCCGCCGGGAACGCGACGGCCACCGCCGTCGACTCGAGGATATCGGCAAGGCGCGACCACACGAGCGAGCTCGCGCCACGCCCCACCGGCACGATGACCGCGGCGGCGACGATGCCCGCGAGCAGCAGGCCGGATGCCGCGATCAGCAGCACGGCCACACCGAACGCGCCACTGACTCCGACGGTGATCTCGACGAGGATCAGCGCTGCGGCGGCGCGCGGTACCCAGCGCAGCACGGGCGAGGGCGTGTGCCGCGGCGTGAGCACGAGCATCACCAGGAGTGCGGCGAGGAACGCGACGGTGCCGCCGAAGACGAACGGGTTGCCCGCGGCGAGGGCGGGCAGCGCGAACGGAACCGACACCGCCGCGATGAGGCTCAGCAGGACGGTGCCGGTGAGCAGCCGCGCGGACGACTCGTGCACGATCTCGCGCACCGCAGGCATCGACACGCGATCGGGCGTCTCGGGGATGGCGCCGCGCACCGTCCACCTGTTGCTCATGAAGTGCCGGTAGTCGATGTGGTGGCCCTCGGGCACGTTGACGAGGGTGGTGGGGAGGAAGCGCAGGGCGGGCGCCACGGCACCGGCGGAGACGGCTGCCGCGGCGGGGATCCCCCAGCCCAGCAGCAGGGCGACGCCCCACACGCCCGCGAGCGCGAGCAAGATGATGGTCGCCGTGCCCGCCGACGACCGCAGGCGGCCGCCGCTCACGGTCGCGGTGAGCAGGGCGGCGAGGATGCCCGCGAGGAGCATCCCCGTGACGACGGAGAGCTGGTCGCCCGCGACGAGCTGGCGAGGGATGACGAGCACGCCTGCCGCGAACGCCAGGCCGAGCGGGGCGAGCATGGCCAGGCCCTCTGCCGTGGCATCCGTGCGGCGGCGCAGCCCCCACGCGACTGCGGATGCCGCTGCGCCGAGCGCGACGAGCAACCCCAGTACCGGCTCGGCCGGGCCGAGCGCGCCGGGGCTCGTGAGCAGGGCCACCGCCGCGAGGAGCACGGCGACGACGCCGAGGAGCCACCACAGCACCGTGCGCGCGGTCTCCACCTCGGCGGAGCGAGCGCGCGCCGCATCCACCGCGCCGCGCTGGTGCAGGTCGACGATGGCGAACAGGGCGCCGTCCTGCAGGTCGGCGCCCGTTGCCCCGAGGCGCGCCTCATTGCCCGCACGGTCGAGCACGACCTGGTGCCCGTGCTGGATCGAGTAGCCGAGGTCGCTGAGGGCGTCACCGAGCGTGCCGTCGAGCGGGAGCGCGACGTCGAGACGCCGGTCGGCGCTCATGAGCGCGATCTTGCGCCGCTCCCTCTCGAATGCCACGACGGATCAGCGGTCGGTGCGGAGCTCGCCGAGGCGGGCGACCATGCGGGCAAGCTCGTCCTGGGCGCGCTTGAGCTCGTCGAGCTGGCCGGTCTGGTCATCCTTCTCGATGTACTCGAGCGCGATCTCGCGCGCGGGGATGAGGCCCTTCTCGGCCTGGCGGCGGACCGCCTCGGCCTCCGGCGAGTGGTCGAGGCCGCTGAGCACGTCCGACTCGGTGGTGCGCTTCATGTCGATGCGCTCCTGGAGCACCTGCCAGTCGCGCCCGTGCACTCCGGCGCGCCGCTCCTTCTCGAGGTCGCCCTCGGCGGCAGCGTTCTTGGCCTTCTCGGCGGCTGCGCTCGCGCGCTGCTCCTCGGTGGCCGATCGGGCATCCGCGATGTACCCGCGGATCTCCTCGAGGGCGTCGCGGATCTCGTCGTCGTCAGAAGCCACCGCCGCCACCTCCTCCGCCGCCGCCGCCCGACCCGGCTCCCGCGAGGGCTCCGTTGAGCGTCGAGTTCGCGTGCTGGAATTCGAGGAGGGGCTTGATGATCTTCCAGAGCTTCGTGATCACCTTGATGATCTTGTCGGCGATCTTCACGATCTTGGTGATCATCGACACGAACTTGTTGATCAGGTCGGCGATCTTCTTCGACCAGCCGAAGATCTTCACGACCAGCTCGCCGACCATGGGGCCCGCGGCGGGCGAGGCGACCACCGACGAGAGCACGCCGGTGATCTTGAGCACGCGCTCGGCGAGCTCCTTGAGAACCTCCACCACGAACTCGCCGATGGTGCGAGCGAGCTCGCCCAGCGCAGAGCACATCTCTCCGAGCGCGTCGCACGCTTCCGGTAGCTCGGCGATGCTGTCGGCGACCTGCACGTGCTTCTGCTTGAACGCGTCTGACGTGGCGCCCTGCCACGCGTCACCCACCTGGCCGGGCACCGACCGCAGGTTCAGCTCGATGGAGTGCGCGGCCTTGCCCGCGTTCTTCCAGGCCGCTGCACCCTTGTCGAACGCCTTCCAGTCGCCGCCGAAGGGCTTGACCACCCACTCGTTGAGCGGGCTGAACCCCGTGAGCCACTCGCACACCGCGTCGACACTGCCGACGATGATGCCCGCGCTCGCCCTGAGCTTCCAGATGTAGTCGCCGTGCCCCTCGGCAGTCGGGGCGACGAGGTACGTCGAGGCGTCCTCGACGGGCGTGATCGACGTCATCGTGTCATCCTCATTCCTGTCTCGATGGGAACGCCGGGCAGGACCGCGCCGATGTTCACCGACTGGCCGCCGACTCCGCCGGTCGCGGCGAGGGACGACTCGTAGCCGACCCCCACCAAGTCGTCGGGGTTGGGAGTGACCGGGTCGCGGCCCTCCCAGAGCGCGCGCAGCTCGTCCGCGGTGCGGCCGAGCGGGTCGTCAGCGGCCTGCTCGGCCCAGAACTGGTCGAGGTAGGCGTCGTACTCGGCCTGCTCCTCGGGGGTGAGAACGGGCTCGGCGGGCACCGCGTCGATTGGGACCGGATCGGGCGCGAGCTCGGGCGTCTCGTCGTCGCCCTCGCCCTCGGTGTCGATCTCGATGTCGATGTTGCCGTCGGCGTCGACGTTCACCTTGATGTTGTCGTCACCGCCGCCGCCGTTGATGGTGATGTTGATGTCGCGGTCACCGCCCGCCTCGTCGATCGGAGTCACCGGCGACGGAGTGGGCGGGGTGTAACCGCCCCCACCTCCACCGCCAGAGAAGCCGCCGCCACCGCCGGAGTAGCCGCCGCTGTTCGAGGAGTTCTGCGCCTCGCGCAGCTCCTGGATCTCCTTGGCGAGGGCGTCAATCTGCGCCTGCAGCGAGGCATCCTGCTCCTCGACGTCCTGCTGGAAGCCCTCGACCTGGTGCGCGAGGCCGTCGATGAGGTTGGCGAGGGCGTCGAACGCCCCGAATCCCTTGTCGCGCGCATCCTCGTACGGGCCCTTGAGCCAACTCAGGAGGAGCCCGAACGAATCGCCGAGCGTGCAGTACGTCTGCACGTAGGACTTGGCCTCGAGCATGTCGCCGCGCTGCTCCTGGTAGAACGCAGCGACGCTCGGGAATACGTCGGCATCGACCTTGATGGTGCCCATCGTGCCCTGCCCTCCTAGTCGCGCCCACCCGCGTCGGCAGCTGCCGAGCGCGGACCGAGCTCTTCGTCGTCCTCGAGCTTGGGGGCGATGAGCCCACCGAGCCCCGAGCGCTTCTGCTTCTCCTGGCTTGCGCCACCAGCGCCGCCGCCGCCCATCATGGTGTTGCTGGCACCGCGGCCTCCCGCACCGCCAGCGCCGGCCGCACCGCTCGACGAGCTCGCGCCGCCAACCGTGCCGCCGGAGAGCCCGGAGCCGAGTCGGCCCCCCGCCGCACCGGCCGCAGACGTCGCGCCGCCCGCGCCGAGACCGCCGACCTTGGCCGCTGTCGCGAGACCCGCTGCGGCACCGGCACCGCCGAGGCCCGGGACGAGGCCGCCGCCGCCACCACCGCCACCGCCACCCGGGAATGGAGTCACCGGGTTCGGACGGGGCAGCGGCGTGGGCGTGAACGGGTCAGGTTTCGGAGTGGGCGTGCCGTCGACGGAGGGACGCGGCCCCGTGGGCGTCGGCGGTACCGGGGCACCGACGAGGTACCCGCCACCGGTGTTGTAGCCGCCCGTGTTCCCGGTGCCGGCCGGGATCGAGGGTGATCCGCCGCCGTCGGGGCCGCCGGAGCCACCGGTATCGCCCGTATTGTCCTGCGGATGCTCGCCGATCCTCTCGACCTCAAGAATCGGGAGCCTGGCCGCCTGGATCTGCAGTTCGGTGTTGAGCTCGCTCAGCGCGCTCGAGGCGGCCTCTTCGCGCTTGTTCGCGAGGAGCTTCGCGATCGCGCCCACGGCGCCGGCGATGGGGTACTCGACACCCATGAAGTTGACCGACGTGCCCACGGCGTTGAGCACCTCGGTCGGCACCGCCGCGCCGGGGAGCGAATCGAGCCTGCCCACCGCGGTGTCGATGGCGCGGTTTGCGTCGCCCACCACCGTTTCGACGGTGGTGGTGAGCTCGCTCAGCTCCCGGTAGCTCTTGGCGAGCGCGGCGAGCTTCTTCTTGCCGGCGGCCGCTGTGTCGCCTTTCCAGCCGTCCGAGTTGGCGAGCAGGGCGTTGATCGCCCGCTCCATTGCGTCGAGCCGCACGCGCATCTCCCCGAAATGGGGAACGTCGAACTTGGGGCTCCTGGCGATGGTCTCGAGTTCTGCTTCCTTCGACATGCCGACTCCTTACCGCTGTCCGCTGGATGAGCGCGACCGGCGGGTCGCGAGGATGACGATGAGCACGATGACGCCGATGAGCACGAGGAGGCCCACGCCGGCACCGACGAGGATGGGCACGAGCGGCACACCGCTGCCCACTTCCGGAGCGGCGGTCGGATCGCTGCTCGGGGTGGTCTGCCCGGTGCTGTCGGCGATCGACGGCGGGTTGTCACCGTCGAAGAGCAGCGGGTTCACGTCGTCGTACTGGGTCGGATCGACGTCGAGCATGTGCGTGGCCGAGGCGATCCCGTAGCCGAGCTTGTCGTCGTGCACGAGCTCGTGCTCTCCCACCCCGGTGTTGCGGATGAGGGTCTGGATGAGCTGGTTGCCCGTGGCATCCGGGTACTTCTGCAGCACGAGCGCGAGGAAGCCGGCGACGATCGGGGTCGCGTACGAGGTACCGGTGCTGAGGGACTGCCCAGCCCAGTCGCCGCCCTCCTGGCCCGGCGTCAGGATGTCGACGCCCGGGCCCGCCACGGTGGTCCAGCCGAACGAGTTCGGCAGTCCGTTGAGGTCGAGCTGGCGGGAGCCCGACGAGTCGATCGACTGCACGGCGACGACGCCGTTGCCGGCGCTCGGCCAGTCCGCCGAGCCCGAGAGCGTCGAGTTCGGCAGGCCCGCCACGACTACGACCCCCTCGCGGTGAGCGTGCGCGAGCGCCGCCGCGAGCTTCTCGGTCTCATTGACGACGAGGGAGATGGAGATGAGTTGCGCACCCGAGTCCACCGCGTCGTCGATGGCTGCGGCAAGGGCGTTCTCGACATCGAAGCCGTCGGAGCTCGCTTGGGGGCAGAAGAGACCGGTGTCGTTGTTGCCGAAGGCGAGCGCGTAGTAGAGCACGCGCGCCCCCGGAGCGACACCCATGACTCCCGCCTGGCCGGGGTTGGCGGCTCCGGTGCCGGAGACCAGCGCCGCAACCGCCGTGCCGTGGCGTGCGTCGGAGAATCCCGAGCTGTCTGTCGAGGTAGCGGGGAGTGCAGTTCCCGCGTCGTCGAGGCACGAGGACGGCTCGCGCACCTCGACGTTCGCCCCCTGCAGCGGGAGCGCGTCGGGGTTGAGCGGTGAATCCATGATCGCGATCGTCACGCCCTCACCCGTGAGGCCCGAAGCCTGGATGTCGGTGATGTGGAAGGCGTCGAGGTACCACTTGCCCGGGTCGTCCGCGGCGCTCGCCGCTCCGGTGCCGAGGACGGCGGCCGCGAGGATCGGTACTGCGAGGCTCCCGGCGAGCCACCGGCGATACGGTCGGGCGGTCACCCGATCTGCCCTGCCGGGCTGGCGGAGACATCCGTCTTGGCTGCTTCGGGTACAACGGTCTTCGTCTCGGGGGCGGCGTCGGCCGCCGCGCCGATGAGCAGGGAGATCTGCTTCGCCTCGTCAGCCAGGCTCGCGTCGGCCTCGACCGCGGAGGCGAGAACCTCGTTGAGGGTGTCGTGGATGTCGCGGAGCTGCGCGTACTGGCTCTCGAGTGTGCGACCGAACCCGCGCGCCGAGGCGGCGAGGCGGCTACGGAAGTGGGTTGCCGTGTTGGCGGCGCCGGCGCCCGGACCTTCGACCTTGGCGACTTCCTCGCCCGACACCGGATCGGTCAGGCTGACCATGAGCTTCTTGATGTAGGCCTGGAGCTCCTCGAAGTCCCAGGAGATTTCGCTCGCCACGGCTGGAGCCTCTCTACGTCGGTCTGACGACTCTCGCCCGGCGGGCTACGCCGGCCGGGCGAGAGTTCGTCGGTGAACTACTGGAACCGTGCGGCCGAGCGCTTGTCGCCCGAGTCGTAGGTGTTTGCCATCCCGCTCGTCTTCTGCCCGATGGTAGTGAGGATCTGCTGCATCTCCGCTGCGGCCTTCGCCCACTTGCGCTGCGCGTCGTGGTAGTTCGACTGCGCCTCACCGCTCCACGAGCCGAGGAGGGCGCCGACCTTGCTCTCGAGGTCGGTCAGTGCGCTCTGGATGTTCTTCGCGTGGCCGCTCATGTCGGCGCTGAGTCGCTGCACCTCTGCGGTCTTGACGGAATAGCTGTCGACCATGTTCTCGTCTCCCCTTAGCCCATGAGCGAGCCGAGGCCCGCGATCGTCGACTGCTGATCTTCGTCCATTGCGGACTGGTCCTTCTCGGTGCCGCGGAGGGCAGCCTCGAGAGTGTCGAGCACGTTGTTCATCGTGGTGACCTTCTCGTTCCAGCTGCCCATCATCGTGCTGAATGCGGCCGCTGACGGACCGGTCCAGAAGCTGCGGAGCTCGGCGATGTCGCTCTCCACCGCGCTGATCTCGCGCTTGATCGATGCGTGCGCCTCGCTGACCGCGTCAGCGCCCTTGAGTATGGCGCCTGCTTCGGCGCCCTGCGTTTCCGCCATGCTCACCCCTTTTTGGTCGGTGTACTCCAGCGGATGACCGTAACCCGGTCATCCGGTCACCGTGATGGTGACGGATGTTTTCAAACTAGGGCAATCACTCAAATTCGCGCAACCCAACCCTGAGAAGTGCTCACTGGTTGTACCCCGGTTGTGGACCCCGGTCACCCGCACAGCGCTCGCGCGTTCGCTAGGCTGAGGACAACTCACCCCCGATCCGAGGAAGTCGATGAGCCAGTCCGTGGTTGCGGCCGCTGCCCTCGTGCGCGTGTCGATAGTGAGCGAAGGCCGCCGCCTCGACGTCGGTGTGCCCACGCAGGTACCCCTCGTCGAGCTGCTGCCCGGGTTCGCCCGCAGCCTCGGCGTGCTCGATCCCACCCTCGCGCACGGCGGCTACGCGCTGCACAGGGCCGACGGCACGGTTCTCGATCCGTCGCGCGGCGCGGGCGCCCAGGGCCTGCGCGACGGCGAGCTGCTCACTCTCGTGCGGGGCGGGCTGCTCGTCGAGCCCAGGGTCTACGACGACATCGTCGAGGCCGTCATCGACGCCACCTCCGAGCAGCACACCCCGTGGACTCCCCGGGACAACGCCCGCACCGCGCTGGCCGTGAGCCTGACCTTCCTCGGCCTCTGCGCCGTGCTGCTCGTGAGCGCCGGCTCGACGTTCTTCGTCGGCGCGGTCATCGCGGGCGCCGCGGCCATCGTGCTGCTGGCCACTGCGGCGGTGCTCGCGCGCATCGGCCAGCCGGAGGCGGGGCACGGCATGGCGCTGGCCGCCGCGCTGTTCGCCGGGATCGGCGGATATCTCGCAGTACCGATCAGTCCCATGTGGGGGTGGCCGCTCGCCGCCGGCGGACTCGGCGCGCTCGTCGCGGGCGGGGTCGCCATCGCCATCACCGGCAAGGGCTCGGAACTCCACCTCGTCTCCCTGGCCTTCGGTCTCGTGATCGGACTCACGTCGCTCGTCGCGGCCCTCGTCGCACCGGGCGCGGTGGCGCCCTACGCGATGATGATCGCCGTCGTGGGCTCCCTGGCCAATGGCCTGCCCTGGTTGGCCCTGAGCTCGACGCGCATCCGGGTCATCTCCCCGCAGAGCGACATCGACATGATCGCGACGCCCGAACCGATCAACGCCGATGACGTGAAGCGCCGGGCCGCCGCGGGCCAGCGCGTGCTCACGTCGCTGCGGATCGCGCTCGGCCTGAGCATCCTGCTGGCCACTCCCCTCGTGGCCGCATCGGGTGTACTGGGTGCCGTGCTGTGCGCGCTCGCGTTCGTGGGCATGATGTTCCAGTCGCGGCAGGTCTACGGCCGCCTCGGTGTGCTCGTGCTCATGATCATGGGCGCAGCGGGGCTCGCGCTCACGGGGCTCACCGCGTCGGCGGCACTGCCGGACATCCGCGCGGGCCTGCTCATCACCCTCCTCGCCGCCACCGCGATCCTGGTGGGGCTCACGCTGCTGAGCCCGAAGGCCAGGCTGCGGCTGGCCCGCGTCGCCGACACCGTCGAGGTGCTCGTGCTCGCCTCCCTGCTGCCCCTCGGCGTGCTCGCGTCAGGGCTGGTGTAATCGGCGGATGGCGACCAAGAAGGACCTCATCGAGGCCCAGGGCTTCAGCAGGCGGCGGTTGCTCTCGGCGTTCACGAGCGGCGCCCCCGGAGGCAAGGAGCTCGAGCCCGCCAAGCCGCTGCGCGCGGTCGCGGCCGGAGTCGCCCTCACCGCCATCGTCATCATCGGCGGGCTGTTCTACGGATTCATCCGCCCAGGGCTCCCCTCCGGCTGGGAGAACCACGCGCTCATCCTGGTGAAAGACACGGGCGCGCGCTACATCTCGGTCGAGGGAACCCTCTACCCCGTCATCAACACCGCGAGCGCGCGACTGCTGATGCCCGCCGGCGAGTTCACGGTGGTCTCGACTGACCGCCAGTCGCTCGAGGGCATCCCCGTCGGCCCCGCCGTCGGCATCGTCGGCGGCCCCGACGACCTCCCGGCACCCTCCGCCCTCATCGGCGATGGCTGGGGCGCGTGCGCGGTCGACGACACGACGACGACGGTGAGCATCGCCGGCTCGGCCGCGGTCACCGCGTCGCCCGGCGGCGCGGTGGTGACGCGCGACGGCCGCACCTTCGTCGTCGTCGGCGAGCGCCGCTACGAGGTGGACGCCGACGAGGAGAGCTCGATCCTGCGTGCGGTGGGGCTCGACGTCGCCCAGCATGTCGCCGTCGACGGCCGGTGGCTGAACCTCTTCGACACCGGAGCGCCCCTCGAGCCGATCGTGGTCCCGGGGGCCGGCGGGCCCGTCGCGGGAACGACCATCGAGGTCGGCGCCGTGGTGCACACCTCGGGAACGCCCGAGTCGGAGCGCTACCTGATGACCCCGGAGGGCGCTCTCGCCAAGCTCAGCCCGCTCGCATACCAGCTGTACCTGCTCGGCACGGGCGTCGAGATGGGCAGCGTGCAGGACGTGAGCCCGTCCGACATCCGGTCCATCCCGACCGCCGCGACGGGTGCCGGCGGCGAGGACTGGCCGGAGGACGCCGTGAGCGAGCTCGCGCAGGACTCGCAGCCGTGCGCGGTTCTGCAGCACGACGACCAGGGCGCCGCGACCACCACGCTCGGAACGCTCGCGGCCGACACCGTGCTCACCGACGGCGCGGTCTCGGTGGCCGTGGACGGCGGCGCCCTCGTGCGCGCGGCGCGATCCGGCGCGGGGGCGATCGGCATGCTCTACCTCATCGACGCGACCGGCACCGCCTTCGCGATCCCCGACGGCGACGGCGCAGCGGCGCAGCTCGGCTACGCGCCCGAGGACATCGTCGCCGTGCCCGAGGCGTGGATTCAGTTCATCCCGACGGGCCCGGCACTCACAGCGCAAGCGGCGGGCTCGACCATCATCGCCGAGGCCGGCGGCAACTGACGTGACGCGCCGCCGTACCGCTCTCGCGGCACTCGTGCTCGCGGTGGGCGCGGTGGGTGCAGCGGCGCCCGTGCTCCCCGCGTCGGCGGCGGGCGAGACGTGCGAGCGCGGCGTCGTCGCGCTCGACCCGTCGACTCCCCCGGCCCTGGCCCTTCTGCAGGCGGAGCGCACGTGGACGCGCAGCACGGGCGCGGGTGTCATCGTCGCCGTCGTCGACTCGGGAGTCGATGCCGCGAACCCGCACCTCGCGGGAGCGCTCATCGGCGGCATCGACCTCGTCGGTGACGGCGCCGACCCGAACGGCTACACCGACCTCGACGGCCACGGAACGGAGATCGCGGGCCAGATCGCGGCGCGGGCCGTCGAGGGGTCGGGGGTCGTCGGGCTCGCGCGCGACGCGTCACTCCTCGCCGTCCGCGTCTTCCGGGGCACCGACGACGAATCCGTTCGGAACGGATGGGGCCCGACCACCGAGCGCGTTGCGCAGGGCATCCGGTACGCGGTCGACGCCGGTGCGAGCGTCATCAACGTGTCGATCAGCAACTACACCGAGTCCGAGGATCTGCGCAGCGCCGTGGAGTACGCGAGCACGAATGGCGCGCTCGTCGTCGCGAGCGGGGGCAACGCCGCGACCACCGACAACCTCGCCGCCACGCCGCGCTACCCGGCGGCGTATCCCGGTGCACTGGCGGTGACCGCGGTGACGAACGGCGGGCTGGGCACGGATGACTCGATCCACGGCCCGCACATCGAGATCGCGGCGCCGGGCGCATCCGTGCTCACGTCGTTCGCCGGCGGCGGGGACTGCACGCTCGCCGAGGTGCCGTCGTCGAGCTTCGCCACCGCCTACGTGAGCGCTGCCGCCGCCCTCGTCGCCCAGGCGCATCCCGACGAGACGCCGGCGGAGTGGGAGTACCGCCTCACCGCGACGGCGACCCGCGCAGACCCCGACCATCGCGACGACGTGCTGGGCTGGGGTGTGGTGCAGCCGTACGAGGCGGTGATGCTGCTCCCCGACTCCTCAACGCGCGGTCCCGAGAGCCCGTTCGCGGAGACCGCCGGGAGCCTGGTGCGACCGGCCGAGATCACCGTCACGCCCGACTTCTCGCCTTCGGGCTTCACGTTCACCACCGACGCGCTCGTGCTGGTGGCTGTCCTTTCACTGACCGTGCTCGGCGCCTTGGCCGCGATCATCGTCCTGCGCACCAGGCGGCGCGAGGCGGCTGCTCCCGCCGAGACGGCAACGACGACGGGCGGACTGCTCGACCGGCCCAAGTCGCCCTGACCTACGAGCGGACGAACCAGACGATCACGACGATGATGCCGACGAGCGAGACGACGCAGGCACCGGCGAACGCAAGCAGCGCGACGGCGCCCGCCTTGCGCGAGCGGCGGGTCACCGACGGCATGGACGGCGCCTCGGCGCGCAGTGCCTCGTCGCCGCGCGGCACCGCGGGTGCGGCCTCGGGGGCGGGTGCGATCTCGCGCGGCACGTAGGTCTCGACCGCGTTGGGGCCGATCGCCTCCACCGCATCGCGGCCGAAGCCCGGCTCCACCGGAGCGACCTTGATGCCGCGGCGGGTGGGCAGGAGGTTGATCACGGAGTCGGGAGCGGGAGCGGCCTCGTCCTTGGGGCGCCGGCCGCGCCGTGAGCGCTCGACGACCACCGTCTTGTCCTCGCGGTCGACGACGACCGTGCGGTCCTCGTCGTCGCCGTCGGCGTCGGAAGCGTCGAGGGGCTCGGGGGGCAGAGGCGCTGTCGACCGGCGGGGGCGCCGCGGACGGCGGTCGACGACGACCGTGCCCTCCTCGGGCTCGTCTGCGGGCGCTGCGTGCTTGGCACGCTCGACGACCACGGTGCGGTCGTTCTCCTCCTCGCGGTCGATCACCACGGTCTTGTCCTCGGCCGCGGCCGACCGGTCGACGACGACGGTCTCGCCGCCCTCGTCGTCGATGTCGTCGTCTGCCATCACGCCCCCCTCACCGGGATCGTCGTACCCTCGAGCTCGGGATCGGAGAGGTCGCCCGCGACCGCCCCGGCCCCGGTGGTGAACTCGCCCACGAGCAGGCTGCCGCCGGAGATCACGTCGATGACGATGACCGAGATGTTGTCCTTGCCGCCCGCGTCCTTCGCGCGCTGCACGAGCGTCGCCGCCGCCGACTCGGGCTTGCCGCTCATCGTGAGCGTCGCGCGGATCCCCTCATCCGGCAGCTCCGAGTGCAGCCCGTCTGAGCAGATGAGCAGCCGTTCGCCGTTCACCACCGGCATGAGCCAGCTGTCGGCGGTGCTGTCGGCGGCCCCGATCGCGCGGGTGATCACGTTGCGCTCGGAGAACGACTGCATGTCCTGGCGCTTCAGCTCGCCCTTGTCCACGAGCTCCTGGCCGAGGGAGTGATCGACGGTCAACTGCTCGAGCTCGCTGCCGAAGTGCCGGTAGACCCGGGAGTCGCCCACATTGAAGACCAGCCAGTGCGGCAGTCCGTCGTGCTCGACGATGACGACGCCGGTCACCGTGCTGCCCGCTCCGCGCTTGGTGTCACCGGCGACCGCCGCGACGCCCGCCGAGGCGGCGATGAGCGCGCCGCGGATGCCCGCGAGCTCCGCGAACCCCTCACCAGCCATGGGGCGGAAGGCGTCGACCACCGCGGCACTCGCGAGGTCGCCGGCCTCGTACCCGCCCATGCCATCAGCCACGAGGAACACCGGCGACTCCGCGAACAGGGAGTCCTCGTTGACCTGCCGCTTGAGTCCCGGGTCGGTGACGGATGCCACGGCGAGCACGACGCCGCCCGCTGCAGTGATCTCGCTCATCGAGTCGCCTCCGTGTCGTCGAATGTCACGCGCATCCCCACCTTGCCGAGCAGGAACCGCCCGGGCACCGGAGCCGACCCGCCCTGCGGGAGGAGAGTCTCGGTGCCGTCCGCCTCGACGATGATGACGCCATTCGTGGAATCCAGGTCGTGCACGGTCCAGACGCCCTCGTCGGAGAGCTCGAGCCGCGCGTGGTTCTTCGAGAGCGTCTTGGTGGTGTCCGGCACGACGACCGCGGCGATCGCCTCACTCGGCGCGACCGGCTTGCGGCCGAGCAGCACGGTGCGTGTACGCAGCGGGATCACGTGCCCCTCGTCGGTGATGAGGCGCCACGGTACGACCGGACGGCGGTCGACGGCGACGGTCTTGTCGAGCTCGTCCTCGTCATCGGCGGGAGCGGGGGCGGGCGGCACCACGACGGGTGCCGCTAGCGGCGCGGGCTCCGGCGAGGGCGCGGCCGTCTCCGGCACTGCCCACGGGTTGAACACGGTGCCCTGGTCGGGCTCCGGGGCGATGACGGGGTCGCGGAACGCGGGAGGGGCCTGTGGCGGCACGGGCGGGGCGGTGGGAGGCGACGGGGGGCCCTGTGGCACGGGTGGGCGTTGCGGGACGGCCGGCTCCTCGGCGAAGAGCGGCGGCTCGGAGGACGCCGCCATCGACGGGAACGACACCGGCACGGGAGCCGGCGGCGGGGGCGGCGGGGCGGATGCGTACAGGGGTGGTGCGGGTGGTGCGAGTGGTGCGGGCGACAGGAGCCCCTCGACCCTGCGGTCGTAGTCGCCCGGTTCGGGCATCCGTGCGCCTGCGAGGAGTGTCGCCCACAGCGGCGGCAGGAAGATGCCGAGGACCGTGAAGCCCGAGCCCTTGCCGAACGACTCGTTGATGCGGTGCACCGCGATGGCCTTGAGGTAGATGCCGTACAGGCTCACGACGGGGATGAAGGAGAAGACGATGTTCCACGCGGGAACACCGCCGCGCACCAGGATCTCCATCTCGTTGAGGACGGGCACCCAGCCCTTCCAGCCCTCGGCACCGAGGCGCGGGAAGAGGCGCGAGAGCGCGACGCCGTACCAGACGTAGAAGCCGATGCCGACGACGATGACCACCGCGCTGCTGATGAGCGCCAGCGCCTCTGACGTCATGCGACTTCCTTTCGGCGGAACACGGCGAGTCCGGCCCTGAGGAGGATCCCCGGGTCCAGGTAGCGGAGGAACGACGCGGGGTTGAGGCCCGCCCGTATCCTCTCCATTCTCGTGCTCGCGCGGGTGAGCACCGCGCGCTCGTCGTCGACGAGCGCCCAGGCGTAGTCGCTCGCGTCACGTCCGGGAGGGTTCTCTGCGAACACCGCGCGATCGACGGTCGCCGCGAGTGCCAGGGCCGCCGGGCGGTTGATCTGGTTCGCGATCGCCGCGCGCGTCTGGTTGCGCTCGAGTTCGACGCCGTTGTCGACGTAGGTATCGACGAGTTCGTCCCACGCGCCGACGATGCTCACCTCCGGAACGGGCGAGTCGCGGCGGGCGCGACGGCGGAACGACTTGGCGAAGAACAGGACGGCCGCTGGCAGGAGCAGGAAGAGCACGCCGAGCCCGCCCATGCCCACCTTGCCGAGGATCGGCAGGAGGGTCTCGAGCCAGCCCGGCAGTGCTGCGGGCGGCGCGTCTGCGCCGTCGGAGTCGTCGCGCTGGGCAGCGGGCGGTGTCACGACCTCCGTGCTCGTCTGGTCGGGCACCGTGGGGTTCTCGGGCAGCTGCTCGCCGACCGCGATGGTGGTGGGGGCGACCGAGAACTGCGGGCTCGAGTCGAGCGGCACCCACTGGCCGGTCGGGGTGAGCACCTCGGCCCAGGCCGTGACGTTCGAGCCGGTGCAGACGCCGTTGTCGCACGGTTGCACAGCGGGATCCGCGCCGGCATCGGCGAGGCGCACTCCGACGACGACGCGCGAGTCGAACCCGAAGTAGCGTCCGAGGAGTGCCGCGGCCGTCGCGAACTGCTCGTCGTCACCGATCGCGGCGACGAGGAGTGCGTCGTCGGCCTCGTCGCCCGCTCGCGCCTGCTGATCGTTGAGCTCGGTGAAGAGTTCCTCCACGCGCGCCGTCGAGTGGCCGGCGTAGCTGGGCTGGAAGGAGTACGCAGCGCGCTTGGACAGGTCGGAGATCCACCCGGATGCCGACGTGCCATCGGTGAGCGAGTGGCTCAGGTAGCCGCGGTCGGTGAGCCTCGAGACGAGCTCGATGAGGCCGTCGCCTGTGCGCGGCACCTCCTGAGCCTCCACCCAGTCGGCGAGCGCGGGGTAGGCGTCGACCGCGATGAGGGAGTCCCCGCCGCGCGCCGCGGAGAGCGCGTCCCCGGTGTCGACGGGCTGGGCGTAGACGACATAGCGGTCACCCGCATTCAGCCCGTAGGTCTTGGCGGGCGTCAGGGCGGTGTCGATGGCCGTGGCATCCGACTCGCCCACGTAGAAGCCGTCGGTGAGCACATCGGCACGGCCACCCTCGAATGACGGCGCCGCGACGAGGCCGGTCGGCACGGGCACCCAGGGGCCCGAGAAGCCCTCGCCGATCGTGATCGTGAGGGGCGTGCCGTCTCCGCTGCCCGCCGTGCGCGGTAGCCGGCTGAAGCGCGTCTCGCCACCCACCTCGAAGACCTGGCCGTCGTAACTGTCGAGTGTGGCTATCCGGATGCGGTCGAACGCCGAGGTGTCACCGTCGACGGTGAACAGCTCGCTGCCGTAGGCGTCACCGGAGAACCAGCCGCGGTAGGCCGCGAGGGGACTGGGCTGGTCCCGCAGCACGATGAACGGGTCGATCGTGTTGCGCAGTGCCTGCCGCGGCTGCAGGGCCGCGGCGACGGGGGCGATGGCGAGCCCGCCCACGAGGGCGACCACGATCAGGATCGCGGCGAGGATGCGGCGGCGTGCCGACCGCCAGAACGACTGCGGGCCCTGCCGCACTCCCACGGTGCTCGCCTGCGCGATGGCGAGGGCCTCGATGCGCGCGAACCGGGTGCGCCCGATGAGCCAGGCGAGCGAGACGATGACGAGCACGATGCCGAGCAGCACCTCGCGCGGGGCCGGCAGCGCGAACCCGCCGACGGAGAGCGGAGCGCCCGTGTCACTCGAGCCGAACGCGATGCCGAACACCGACATGCCGAGCACGATGGGCACCGCGGCTCCCGCCCAGCGACCGGCGCGCAGCACGATCGAGAGCGCGAAGACCGTGCCGAAGAGCATCACGACCAGCAGTGGAACGAGAACCGCCTGGTAGTCGCCGAGCGGCAGGTCGAGTGTGAGCAGCTGCTTCCAACCGAGGACGATGCCGAAGATGCCGTCGCGCAGCGCGCGGACGAAGCGGTCGGGCGCGGTGAGCCCGGACGGGATCGCGAGGGGCACCACGAGGAGCACGTAGGCGGCGAGGGTCAGCAGGCCCACGCGCCAGAACCGCCAGCCGAACCGGCGGCCGAGCAGCACGAGCGCGACGCCGACGGCCGTGGCCACGGCGGCGACAAGGATGACACGGGGCGTCTGGTAGATCGGCCACGCGACGACCGCGGCGACGGCCGCACCGACGACGACGTAGGCGACGTCCCACACGAGGCGGATGCGGCTCACGACAGCGCCCCGCGCGCGATCATGTACTTGAGGTCGTGGAGGGCGCCGATGGTCATGACCGTGAGGTCGCCGGTGGCCCGGAGGGTCGGCTCCGCGCCGGGCTCGACGCGCACCGCCACCGTCACCACCTCGGTCGGGAAGGCGAGGGCAGCAGTCCGTAGCCGCGTGAGGGAGGGCTGGCTGCCCGTCACCACGAACGCTATCGACAGGTCGGGGTAGGTCTGCACGGTCAGCGCCGTGACGGTCTCGAGGTGCAGGGCACGCTCGGAGCTCTCGATCTCCGACATTCCGTCGAGCAGAGTGCGGGGCGTGAGCGTCGGCAGCGAGCGGATGGAGAGCACGGTCGTGCGCGTGAGCTCGGGGATGTCGGCGCTCACCGCGACGAGCACCTCGCGTCCGTCGCGCACCCCTTGCACGCCGAGCGAGGCGGCCGCGCTCACGGCCATCTCGAACTCGTCGTCGTCCGCGTACTCGTCGAGTTTGAGGTCGAGGACCACTGCCACGCGCGCGCGGCGGGTCTCCTCGTACTGGCGCACCATGAGCACGCCCGTCTTGGCCGTCGACTTCCAGTGCACGTGGCGGCGGGAGTCACCGGGCGCGTACTGGCGGATGGCGTGGAACGAGAGGTCGGCGCTCACGATGTCCTTCGTGGGCGACCCCTCGAGGTCTTTGATGTTACCCGCGCTGGTCGACGGGATCGGCACGGTCACCGGATGCACGAACACCTGCTCGACCTGGGGCCACGCGACTTCGCGGCGCAGGATGCCGATGGGGTCGCCGCGCGCGATGGTCATCGGACCGACGGTGATGACCCCGCGCTTGTGCGCGCCGATCACGATGTTCTCGCGGTGTTCGGCCCCCGCGAGCAGCAGCGGCACGTGGGCCTCCACGAGGCCCTCGCCCACGGGGATGTCGACGATGCCCGGGAGCGAGAGCCGGTGCGACTGGTTGCGGATCTCCAGCTGCGCGTTCACGTCGGTCCCCGCCACGACGCGGTCGCGGTCGAGCGCGAGGTGCACGCGGTAGTCGTGACCGCCGAACAGGAACGGCACGCAGAACAACAGCAGCAGCAGGGCGATGCCGGCGACGACCCACGCCTCGACCCAGCCCAGGGTGAGCCCGCCGACGACGCCCACGACGAGAACGGCGAGCAGGAGCCATCCGGCGCTCGTCACGGTATCGCCCAGCCACGTCGCCACCGAGCCAGCGGTCGTACGGATGCCCCGTAGCGCACGCCTGCCCCAGAACACGCTCGACCCCACGACGCCGGCACGGGTGCTCGTGTACCGGGTTATCGTCTCCGCGCGCGTGCGGGTGTGAGCCGACGACCGGCTCAGCCCGACTTCGGTCTCAGACTTCACGCAGCGCCGTTCTCCGCGGGGGCCGGGACGTCGAGCAGGATCTGGCCGATGACGCCCACGGCGGTGACGCCGTCGAACTCCGCCTCGGGGATGAGGATGAGCCGGTGCGCGAGCGCGGCGACGGCCAGCTCGCGCACGTCGTCGGGCGTGACGAACGTGCGGCCGTGGGCGGCTGCCCACGTCATGACGAGCTTCGAGAGGGCGAGGGCGCCGCGCACGCTCACGCCGAGCTTGACCTCGGAGGCGCGGCGCGTGGCGTCGACGATGCGCATGATGTAGTCGAAGAGGAGCGGGTTCACGTAGGCGCCGCGCGCGATGTCGGTCATGGTGACGATGGTCGCGGGGTCGACGATTCCGGGAACCTCCTTCTTCGTGTTCACCACGCCCTGCAGGATGCGCATGGTCGCCGCGTCGTCGGGGTATCCGATCGACGTCTTGATCATGAAGCGGTCGAGCTGCGCCTCGGGCAGGCGGTAGGTGCCGGCCTGCTCCACGGGGTTCTGCGTCGCGATGACGAGGAAGGGTGAACCAACCGGGCGGGTGACGCCGTCGACGGTGACCT
>CAIXMB010000151.1 GCA_903920435.1 uncultured Actinomycetes bacterium | reverse complement strand
CCGAGCGGCACGTCGTCCTCGACACCGCCCAGATCGGAGATCAGCTGCACGACCGTCTTCACGATGTCGTTGGGCGCGCCGCCCTCCGGCGTCGGCAGCTTGATGCGCTCGCTCAGGAGCTCTCCGCTGTCGGTGTCGACGAGGGCGCCCTTGATGCCCGTGCCGCCGATGTCGATTCCGAGCGCCTTTGCCATGTGTGGTTCCTTCGGTACGGGGTGTTACGGGAGGGTGAGGATGTCTGCGCCGCGCTCGGTGACCACGATCGTGTGCTCGAACTGCGCGGTGAGTGACTTGTCGCGCGTCGTGACGGTCCAGTCGTCTGCCCACAGGTCCCACGCGACGGTGCCGGGCTTCTCGGGAGTGCCGAGGGTGAGCATGGGCTCGATCGTGAAGACCATGCCGGGCACCATGACCGTGCCGAAGTCGGGCGCCGCGTCGTAGTGCGGCACGACGAGGCCGGAGTGGAATGCGGTGCCGACGCCGTGGCCGGTGAAGTCGCGGACGACTCCGTAGCCGAACCGCTTGGCGTACGACTCGATGGCCCGGCCGATCACGTTGATCTCTCGGCCCGGGGCCACGGCCTTGATGCCGCGGGCGAGCGCCTCCTGGGTGCGCTCGACGAGCGCCGAGGCATCCGGCGATGCGGTGCCGACGATGAACGTCTTGTTCAGATCGCCGTGCACGCCGCTCTGGAAGGCTGTGATGTCGAGGTTGATGATGTCGCCCTCGACGAGCACGGTGTCGTCCGGGATGCCGTGGCACACCACCTCGTTGATGCTCGTGCACACGGCCTTCGGGTACCCGCGGTAGCCGACCGTCGACGGGTAAGCCTCGTGGCCGACGATGAACTCGTGCGCGATGACGTCGAGCTCGTTGGTGGTGACGCCGGGGCGGATCGCGGCACCCACGGCCTCGATGGCCTGCGCGGCGATGCGGCCGGATTCCCGGATCAGCTCGATCTCGGCCGGCGAGTAGATGTCGTCGCCGGTGTACTCGCGGGGGCCGGGGCGGCCGACGTACTCGGGCCGGGGGATACCCGCCGGGATGGGAAGCGCGGGGGCTATTCGTCCGGGGACGAGGTGTCCCTGTGCGTCCCGAGGCATAGTGTTGATTCTAGACGGAGGTACACATGACCGAATGGTGGTACAACCACAAGACCGGCGAGGTCGAGGAGGGTCCGCAGTCGCTGGGCTCCGACCGCGACGGGCCCTTCACCTCGAAGGAGGAGGCTGCGCGGGCTCCGGAGATCTTCGCCGAGCGCTCGCGCAAGTGGGCGGCTGAGGACGCCAACGAGGGCGACTAGAGCCGCCTGATCAGGGCCATGGCGTCGACCGGGGCACGCACCTTCAGGTCGTTGTCGAAGTAGACGAAAACGTCCCGGCCCTCGTCGCGCCAGGCGAGCACGCGCCCGGCCCAGGTGTCCAAGGCCTGGTCGTCGTAACCGCTCTCGTACAGGATCGTGTCGCCGTGCAGCCGCACGTACGAGAAGTCGCCGGTCTCGCGGTCGATGCGGGGCCACTTGCCCGCGGTGTCCGCGAGCACGGTCGCGACCCCCGCCCGATCGAGGAGCTCGAAGAACCTCGGGTCGTCGAAGCTCGGGTGCCGCACCTCCATGGCGTGCCGCAGCGGGCGCTCGGCGTCGGTGTCGAGGTGCTCGCGGCCGGTCATCCGGGCCTCGCGGCGCCGGGCGAGAGTCGCTGCCTCGGTAGTCGTTCGCGGCAGGTGCGCGAGGAACGCCTCGACCACGGCGGCGTCGAAATGCAGGTTCGGCGGCAGTTGCCAGAGTATGCAGCCCAGCTTCGCGCCCAGCGCGAGAACTCCGGAGGCGAAGAAGTTCGCGAGCGGCAGCTCGACGTCGCCGAGGCGCTTGATGTGGGTGATGAAGCGGGGCGCTTTCACCGAGAACACGAAGTCGCCTGGGGTGCTGTCGCGCCAGTGCACCCAGCTGGCCGGCTTCTGCAGCGAGTAGAACGAGCCGTTGATCTCGATCGAGGTCACGTGCGACGCCGCGTAGGCGAGCTCGTTCTTCTGCGCGAGCCCGCGCGGGTAGAACACGCCGCGCCACGGCGGGTAGACCCAGCCGGACATGCCGACGAAGGCCCGCCCGGTCACGTGGCCTAGCCCTCGTACGAGTGCTCGGGCCCCGGGTAGCTGCCGTCGGCCACGTCACCGCGGTAGGCGTTGACGGCGTCGGTGAGGTTCTGGCGCAGATTCGCGTACTGCTTGACGAACTTGGGGATGCGGCCCTTCGTGAAGCCCGCCCAGTCGGTCCAGACGAGCAACTGCCCGTCGACGTGCGGGCCGGCGCCGACACCGATGGTCGGGATGCGCAGCTCCTCGGTCACGCGCTTCGCCGCCTCGGCCGGGACCATCTCGAGCACGACCGCGAAGGCGCCGGCGTCTTCGACGGCGTGGGCATCGGCGAGCAACTGCTCGATGCCCTCACCGCGACCCTGGATGACGTGGCCGCCCAGACCGTGCTCGCTCTGCGGCGTGAAGCCGATGTGCGCCATGAGGGGGATTCCCGCGCTCACGATGCGGCGGATCTGCTCGGCACTGCGCACGCCGCCCTCTAGCTTGACGGCGTGAGCGCCGGTCTCCTTCATGAAGCGGAACGCGGTGTGCAGGGCCTCATCCGGCCCGGTCTCGTACGAGCCGAAGGGCATGTCGGCGACGACGAACGCGCGGGAGACGGCCCCGGCGACGGCGCGCGCGAGGGGGATGAGGTCGTCGATCGACACCGGGAGGGTCGTGTCGTAGCCGTACACGTTGTTGCCCGCGGAGTCGCCGACGAGGAGGAAGTCGATGCCCGCCTCGTCGAAGATGCCTGCGGTGAGCTGGTCGTAGCTCGTGAGGCCGGTGATCTTGATGCCGTTCTCCTTGGCACTCTGGAAGTGCCTGGTCCGAACGCGCTTGAGGTTTGCCTGTGCTGCCGCTGCGGCGGCGGTGTCGCTCATGATGGAAGTCTAATGACCGGTAACCTTGTCAGTGCCGGTGGCCGCCTACAGAGGAGCTTGATGGACAAGCAGCGCGACTTCGTTCTTCGCACTATCGAAGAGCGGGGCATCAAGTTCATCCGCCTCTGGTTCACCGATGTCGTGGGCACCCTCAAGAGCGTGGCGATCGCCCCCGCGGAGGTCGAGGGCGCGTTCGCCGAGGGCCTGGGGTTCGACGGCTCGGCCATCGAGGGCTTCACCCGCGCCTACGAGGCCGACATGCTCGCGCATCCGGACCCCACGACCTTCCAGATCCTGCCGTGGCGCGGCGAGATCGACCCCACGGCGCGCATGTTCTGCGACATCACGACGCCCGACGGGCAGCCCGCCGCATCCGACCCCCGCAACGTGCTCAAGCGCTCGCTCGCCAAGGCCGCCGACCGCGGGTTCACCTTCTATACCCACCCGGAGATCGAGTTCTACCTGCTCAAGTCGCCCAAGCTCAAGAACGGGCAGCCCGAGCCGGTCGACTCCGCGGGCTTCTTCGACAACGTGCCCGGCGGCACCGCGCACGACTTCCGCCGGCGCTCGGTGCGCATGCTCGAAGACCTCGGCATCTCGGTGGAGTTCAGCCACCACGAGGCTGGCCCCGGCCAGAACGAGATCGATCTGCGCTACGCCGACGCGCTGACCACCGCGGACAACATCATGACGTTCCGCACGGTGATCAAGGAGGTCGCGATCGAGCAGGGCGTGTACGCGACGTTCATGCCCAAGCCGATGTCGGGCCAGCCCGGCAGCGGAATGCACACCCACCTCTCGCTCTTCGAGGGTGACACGAACGCGTTCTACGACGCGAGCGGCCACTACCAGCTCTCCAAGATCGGCCGCCAGTTCGTCGCGGGCCTGCTGAAGCCCGCCCCCGAGATCACCGCCGTCACCAACCAGTACGTCAACTCGTACAAGCGCCTCTGGGGCGGCGACGAGGCGCCCAGCTTCGTCACGTGGGGCCACAACAACCGCTCCGCGCTCGTGCGCGTGCCCCTCTACAAGCCCAACAAGGGTCAGAGCGCGCGCGTCGAGTACCGCGCCATCGACTCGGCCGCGAACCCGTACCTCACCTTCTCGCTCCTGCTGGCCGCCGGCCTCAAGGGCATCGAGGAGGGCTACGAACTCCCGCCCGAGGCCGAGGACAACGTGTGGGAGCTCACGGACGCCGAGCGCCGCGCGCTGGGCTACAACCAGCTACCGGCATCCCTCGATCACGCGGTCTCGATCATGGAGGACTCGGAGCTCGTCGCCGAGACGCTGGGCGAGCAGGTGTTCAACTACGTGCTGCTCAACAAGCGGCTCGAGTGGAAGGAGTACCGCGCGCAGGTCACGCCGTACGAGCTCCAGAGCAACCTGGAGATCCTGTAGCTCCTCGCACATGTCCCGCAACCAGACGACGCTGACTGAACTTGCGCGGCTCGGCTTCGCCGAGCTGGGCGAGACGAGTGCGCGCCTCGGCGAGCTCGACGAGCCCGAGCTGGTTCCGTATTTCGCCTCGGCCGCAGACCCCGACCAGGCGCTGCGCTTGCTCATGTCCCTGCGCGAGAGCGCCCCGGCCGAGCTCGCCACACTGGGCACGGATGCCACGGCGCGCGTGATCCAGGTGCTGGGAGCGTCGAGCGGCCTCGGGCAGTTCTTCGAACGTCATCCGTCGGAGCTCGCCGTGCTCGCGTCGCCCATCGCCGGACCGCCTACCGCGGCCGAGTACGGCGCCGATCTGCTGGCCTCCGTCGACGGCCTCACCGGCGACCCCGCCTGGGTGGCGCTGCGCGTGCGGTACCGCCGGCACCTGGCTGCGCTGACCGCGTGGGATCTGGAGCAGGCCGACCCGCTCGCCGGCCTGCACCGCGTCGCGGCGGCCCTCGCCGATCTCGCGGGTGCCGCCCTCGACGCGTCACTCGACGTGGCGCGCCGGGCCGTGCCCGACCCCGCGGGCGACACCCGGCTCGCGATCATCGGCATGGGCAAGGCCGGCGCGCGCGAACTCAACTACGTCTCCGACGTCGACGTGATCTTCGTCGCCGAGGGCTCCGTCGAGGTCGCCACCAAGCAGGCGATGCTCGTCATGAAGGGCATCAACGAGCTGGCGACCGAGCCGGGGCTGTGGGAGGTCGACGCCAACCTGCGGCCCGAGGGCAAGGACGGCGCGCTCGTGCGCACCCTCGAGTCGCACCTCGCCTACTACGAGCGCTGGGCGAAGAGCTGGGAGTTCCAGGCGCTGCTCAAGGCGCGACCCCTCGCGGGCGACCTGGAACTGGGGGAGCGCTACGTCGAGGCGCTCGCCCCCAAGGTGTGGTCGAGCGCGTCGCGCGAGGGGTTCGTCGACTCCGTGCAGCGCATGCGCGAGCGCGTGACGGACAACATCCCGAGCTCCGAGCTCGACGTGCAACTCAAACTCGGCCCCGGCGGCCTGCGCGACGTCGAGTTCACCATCCAGCTGCTCCAGCTCGTGCACGGGCAGGCCGACCCGCTCGTGCGCCAGCGCGCGACGCTCGACGCGCTCGAGGCCCTCGCCGACCAGGGCTACATCGGCCGGGTCGAGGCCGCCGAGTTCTCGCGCGACTACCGCTTCCTCCGACTGCTCGAGCACCGGCTGCAGCTCTCGCGTCTGCGCCGCACCCACCTCATGCCCACCGACCCGGACGCCCTGCGCGTGCTCGCGCGCGCGAGCGGCCTCGCGACGGGCGCCGTGGACCTCACCGAGCAGTGGCAGCGGACCAAGCTCGCCGTGCGCAGCCTGCACGAGCGGCTGTTCTACCGACCGCTGCTCTCGGCGGTCGCCGCGTTGCCCGACGGCGGTCTCTCGCTCTCCAACGAGCAGGCAGAGGCCCGCCTCGCGGCGATCGGCTTCCACGACCCGCGCGGCGCCCTCAAGCACATCGCGGCGCTCACCGGCGGAGTGTCCCGGCGTGCAGCGATCCAGCGCAACCTGCTGCCCGTCATGCTGCAGTGGTTCGCCGAAGGGGCCGACCCCGATCACGGACTGCTCGCGTTCCGCCGCCTGAGCGACGACCTGGGCGAGGCCTACTGGTTCCTCCGGATGCTGCGCGACTCATCCGGCGCCGCACAGCGCCTCACTCACGTGCTCTCGGGCTCGAAGTTCGTGGGCGATCTGTTCGAGCGCATCCCCGAGGCCGCGGCCTGGCTCGAGAACGAGGAGGAGCTTCGGCCCCGCCCACTCCCGCTCCTGCTCGAGGAGTCGGCGGCGACCCTCGCGCGGCACGCGGGCGACGAGGTGGCAGCGGCGCTCGCGCTGCGCACCGCACGCCGGCGCGAGGTACTCCGGACCGCGCTCGGCGCGATCCTCGGTGTCACGACGATCGAGGAGATCGGGTTCGCGCTCACGGATATCACCACCGCCGTCCTGAGCGGAGCGCTCTCGCTCGCACACCGGTTCGGTGACGGCATCGAGTTCGGCATCGTGGCGATGGGCCGCTACGGCGGGTCGGAACTGGGGTTCGGGTCGGACACGGACGTCATGTACGTGTACCGGGCCGCCGGGGCATCCGACGAGGAGGCGCAGCAGCGCGCGGAGACGATTGTGCACGCGCTCAGCCGTCTCACGGAAGACCTGCGCATCCCGCTCGACCTCGACATCGGGCTGCGGCCCGAGGGCAAGAACGGCGCGATCGTGCGCTCGCTGGAGAGCTACCGCGCCTACTACGCGCGCTGGTCTCTCACGTGGGAGGCGCAGGCGCTGCTGCGCGCGCGCCCGGTGGTGGGCGACGTCTCGGTGCTGCGCGACTTCACGGCGATCGCCGACGAGGTGAGGTACCCCCAGCAGATCGCCGAGCAGGACGTGCGCGAGGTCAAGCGCATCAAGGCCAGAGTGGAGGCCGAGCGCCTGCCGCAGGCCGCCGATCCCGCCCGGCACCTGAAGCTCGGGCGTGGTTCGCTCAGCGACGTCGAGTGGTTCGTGCAGCTGCTGCAGTTGCAGTACGGCGCCCACGTCGAGGGCCTGCGCACGACCTCGACCCTGCGCGCACTGGCCGCCGCGGAACGCGAGGAGCTCGTGCTGCCACCGGACGCGAAGAAGCTGCGCGATGCCTGGATCCTCGCTTCGCGCGCGCGGTCGGCGATGACGCTGTGGACGTCGAAGACCTCGGACGTGCTGCCCACCGACCGGCAGCAGCTCGACGGTGTCGCGCGTCTGCTGGAATACCCGCCGGGCTCCGCGAGCCAGTTCGAGGAGGACTACCTGCGCGTCACGCGGCTGGCCCGGCAGGTGTTCGAGAAGGCGTTCTACGGCGGGCGTTAGCCAACATTGGCAGAAAACCTGCCAACCTTGGTTTCCTGCCATGGGAGCGCGCCATGATCGGAGCATGACCTCCTCACCCCTCGCCGCCGCAGCCCTCGACCTCGCGACGGCCCACGAGATCCCCTCGGTGCTCAACCACAGCATCCGTACGCACGGCTACGCGCTGCTGCACGCGCAGAAGCTGAACCTCGAGTTCGACCCCGACCTGCTGTTCGTGGCCTGCGTGCTGCACGACCTCGGCTCGGCCGACGCCTTCGACGGACCGCAGCGGTTCGAGGTCGAGGCGGCGGATGCCGCGGCAGACCTCGTCGCAGCGCACGGCCGCACGCCCGAGGAGGCCGACCAGGTCTGGCAGGCAATCGCCCTGCACACCTCGCCCGGCATCGTGGAGCGCCGCGGCGCCGTGCCCCGGCTCACCCGCCTTGGCGTCCGCACCGACTTCTTCAGCGTCGCCATCCCCGACGAGCTGCGGATCGCCGCCGAGAAAGAGTACCCGCGCCTCGGGCTCGACCACGAGCTCGGTGCCCTCCTGGTGGAGCAGGCGCTGCGCCAGCCCGAGAAGGCGCGCGAGTCGTCATGGGTCGCCGACCTCGTGCGCGAGCACCAGGGCACCACGTGGAAGCCCGCTGCGGCCAGACTGTAGGTCTGGGGCGCCCCCGGGTTTCCCGTCAGGCAGAGATGCGCACGAGGTTGCCCGAGGGGTCGCGGAACGCGCAGTCCTTCGGACCCCACGGCTGCTCGATGGGCTCCTGCAGCACTTCGGCGCCGTGGGCGCGCAGGCGCTCGAACGCGCCGTCGACGTCGTCGGTGAGGAAGACGATGCTCGGCAGCTGTCCCTTGGTGAGGAGGGCCTGAAGGGCGTCACCGTCCGCCTGCGACCGGCCCGCGTGCGGCTCGGAGAGCACGACGCCGAGGCCCGGCTGGTCGCTGCTGCCGACGGTCACCCAGCGGTAACCGCCGTTGGAGACATCCATCTGGACCGTCATGCCGAGCCCCTCCGTGTAGAAGGCGAGGGCCTCGTCGACGTCGTTGACGGTCACGTTCACGTACTTGAGTGCGATGGTCATGCCGCAAGCCTAAGGAGGTCAGGCTGAGGAGGCTTCTCGATTCCTGCTCGGTCTCGTGCGGGCCTTCACGACGTGGGTCGGCATCGCGAGCACGGCGTCGTGCGGCTCTGACCGGTAGACCGTCGGGGTCACTCCGACGATCTCGGTGAAACGGGAGCTGAACGATCCGAGCGACGTACAGCCGACGGCCATGCACGCGTCGGTGACGCTGACGCCCTCGCGCAGCAGGGCCATCGCGCGCTCGATGCGGCGGGTCATGAGGTAGCTGTAGGGGGTCTCGCCGTACGCGGCCTTGAACTGGCGGGAGAAGTGCGCGGGCGACATGAGCGCGTGCTTGGCCATCTCGGGGACGTCGAGCGGGCGGGCGTACTCGCGGTCCATGAGGTCGCGCGCGCGACGCAGGTGCGTCAGGGTGGCGATCTCGTCGGGGGTCATCGCGCGCGCCGCTCGAGCGCCCGGTCGACCCAGAAGTCGAGGATCTCGTCCTCCGCCGCGGCCGACTCGTCGACGCGGATCCACCCCGTGCCCATCGGGCGGCTGCCCATCACGAGCCTGCTCGCCTCCGGGCGCTGCATGAGCTCGGCATCCTGATCGGCGCTCACCCGCACGAGCAGGCTGCCGTCTTTGTTCGCGGCGACGATCATCTCGCCGCCGAGCATCACCGCGACCGCGCCGAACATGCGCTTCTCCTGCAGCGGGGCGTCGGGGAGGCGCCGTTCGACCCGGTCGAGTAGGTCGCGGATGTCCTCGGGGATGGCTGCCATGGGGCGAGAGTAGCAAACTCGCACCATGGCATTCCGCAATCCCCAGGTGGTTCTCTTCAGCCCGGATGTCGAGCGCGCGGCCGGGGGTGCAGGAAACGGCAACGGCCGCCCTCCCGGAGGAGAGCGGCCGCTAACGTGCTGTGGAGCTGACTACACCGAGAAGTACAGCTCGTACTCGAACGGGTGCGGGCGCTGGGCCATCGGGATGATCTCAGCGGACCGCTTGTAGCTGATCCAGGTCGCGATCAGGTCGGGGGTGAACACGTTGCCCTCGGTGAGGAAGTCGTGGTCAGCCTCGAGTGCATCGAGCGCCTCGGCGAGCGAGCCGGGAACCTGGGGGATGAGCTTGGCCTCCTCGGGCGGCAGCTCGTACAGGTCCTTGTCGACGGGCTCGTGCGGCTCGATCTTGTTCTTGATGCCGTCGAGGCCGGCCATGAGCTGCGCGGCGAAGGCGAGGTACGGGTTGCCCGAGGCATCCGGCGCGCGGAACTCGATGCGCTTGGCCTTGGGGTTCGTGCCCGTGATGGGGATGCGGATCGAGGCCGAGCGGTTACCGGCCGAGTAGACCAGGTTCACGGGCGCCTCGAAGCCGGGGACCAGGCGACGGTACGAGTTGAGCGTCGGGTTCGTGAACGCGAGCACCGCGGGAGCGTGCTTGAGCAAGCCGCCGATGTACCAGCGCGCGATGTCGCTCAGGCCGCCGTAGCCCTTCTCGTCGTAGAAGAGCGGCTCGGAGCCGTTCCACAGCGACTGGTGGGTGTGCATGCCCGAGCCGTTGTCGCCGAAGAGCGGCTTCGGCATGAACGTCGCGACCTTGCCCCACTCGAGGGCGGTGTTCTTGACGATGTACTTGAACTTGAGGATGTCGTCGGCCGCGTGCACCATCGTGTCGAAGCGATAGTTGATCTCCGCCTGGCCGCCGGTGCCGACCTCGTGGTGGGCGCGCTCGAGGATGAGGCCAGCGTCGATCAGCTTGAGGCTGATGTCGTCGCGCAGGTCGGCCTGCTTGTCGACGGGGCTGACCGGGAAGTAGCCGCCCTTGAAGGGCGTCTTGTTGGCGAGGTTGCCGCCCTCTTCGACGCGGCCCGAGTTCCAGGCGCCCTCCTCGGAGTCGACCGCGTAGAAGCTCTCGTTCTGCTTCACGCTGTAGCGCACGTCGTCGAAGATGTAGAACTCGGCCTCGGGAGCGAAGAACGCGGTGTCGGCGATGCCGGTCGAGGCGAGGTACTTCTCGGCCTTCTTGGCGACCTGGCGCGGGTCGCGACCGTAGATCTCGCCGTTGCGGGGGTTGTAGATGTCGAACACCATGATGAGCGTGCGCTCGGTGCGGAACGGGTCGACGTACGCGGTGGTCACGTCGGGGATGAGCTGCATGTCGGACTCGTGGATCGAGGCGAAGCCGCGGATCGACGAGCCGTCGAAGAGCTGGCCGACGGAGAAGAACTCCTCGTCGACGGTGGAGGCCGGGATGTTGAAGTGCTGCTGCACGCCCGGAAGATCAGTGAAACGGATGTCGAGGAACTTGACGTCGGTGTCCTTGATGAACTTCAGGACCTCGGAAGAGTCTTTGAACATGGGGGTACTCCTGGGGTTGGTGCTGAGGGGCGCAGGCGCGGCCTCTCACGAGGGTATGGGGAAGGGGTTTCGCCACTGTCACGCTATTGTTTCGGGCAGGTTACGCGTAGCCCGCTCGATAGGATCGTATCGTGGCGAACTCCCCGGCATCAGCGTCCGCGTGGCCGGGGCAGCGCCTCGGCCTCCCCGAGTCGGGGCCCCGCTCCGTCGCACGGCCGGGGCGCCGTCTCCTCGCCCTGGCAATCGACTGGGGCACGGCCATCCTCGTCTCCGTGGCGTTCTTCTCGTACAACGCGTGGGCGACGCTGGGCGTGTTCGCGGTGGCGCAGGCGGTGTTCCTGCTGACGGCGAACGGCAGCGTCGGGCACCTGCTGCTCGGCATGCGCGTCGTGCCGATCGCGGGCGGCTACCTGGGGTGGTGGCGTCCGCTCGTGCGCACGATCCTGCTGTGCCTGGTCATCCCGGCCGTCATCTGGGACAGGGACCAGCGTGGGATGCACGACCGTCTGATCGGCACGGTATTGGTCCGCCGCTAGGCGGATCAAGAGGCGCAGTCGTCGGTTGCTTCTCAGCGAATCTAGCGGGGCCGCGGCGCCCGGGTCTTGGTCGGGTCCATGCCCTTCGGGATCGGCAGTCCGTTGCGGCCGAGCGAATTGAGGCGGTTCGACACCGCGAGGATCTCGGGCTTGCGCAGGGCGGGCTTGATCGAGCGCAGCTTCGTCGGCAGCTTGTAGAGCGGGGTCGACTCGGCATCCGGGCCCACGTACACAAACGTGATCGGCACGTTCGGCAGGATGCGCGAGACGTTCTTGCGCTCGCTCTCGAGCATCGGCTGGGTACGCGAGCGCGGTCCCTCGCCGATGAGCGCGACGCCGCCACGACCGACGGCGCGGTACACGGCATCCTGGGTGCGGGGGCTTACTGCGACGGGCATCTCGCTCGCCGTCCAGCCGCGGCGCAGCCCGCTCTTGAGCACGGCACCCACGGCGCCGGCCTGGCCCTCGATCTGCGAGTACGCGGCGCGCTCGGCACGGCGCCCGAGGATGATGAGGAACAGCAGCACGCCGAGCAGCACGCCCGAGATGATGTACAGCACCAGGCCGAGGATGTTGTCGCGCGACAGCAGGAGCGAGAGCGCCACGCCGAGCAGGGTCGGGATCACGAAGGCGCCGACGAGCCACCAGATCGCTGTCTTGTCGTACCGGGTCGTCATCTGGAAGACCTGGTACATCTGCTTCAGGCGACCCGGTTCCTTGGGAGCCTTCGCAGCGGGGGCAGGTGTCGTGGTGGTGCGTGCCATGTTCCTAGGATACGGCCTGTCTGAACTCGAGGTTCCCGTCGGCGAGGTGCCGCAGATCGAACGGGATGTCCCGGCCCTTCGCCGCCATCGAGCGCGCCCATAGGCGCCCCGCGCGGTAGCTCGAGCGCACGAGCGGCCCCGCGAGCACGCCGAGGAATCCGATCTGCTCGGCCTCGGCGGCGAAGTCGACGAACTCCTCGGGCTTGACCCAGCGCGCGACCGGCAGGTGCCGCGGGGTCGGGCGCAGGTACTGGGTGATCGTGATGATGTCGGTGCCGGCGTCGTGCAGGTCGCGTAGCGCCTGGCTCACCTCGTGCGGCTCCTCGCCCATGCCGAGGATGAGGTTCGACTTGGTGATGAGCCCCGCCGCCCGAGCCTGCGTGATGACGTCGAGCGAGCGCTCGTAGCGGAACGCCGGGCGGATGCGCTTGAAGATGCGCGGCACGGTCTCGACATTGTGCGCGAAGACCTCCGGCCGCGACTCGAAGACCACGCCGAGCAGGTCGGGGTTGCCCGAGAAGTCGGTGGCGAGGATCTCGACGCCCGTGCCCGGGTTGTGCTCGTGGATCTGGCGCACGGTCTCGGCGTGCAGCCAGGCTCCCTCGTCGGGCAGGTCGTCGCGCGCCACGCCCGTGACCGTGGCGTACCTGAGGTTCATCTTCGTGACCGACTCTGCGACGCGTCGCGGTTCATCCGTGTCGTAGTCGGCAGGTTTGCCCGTGTCGATCTGGCAGAAGTCGCAGCGCCTGGTGCACTGGCTGCCGCCGATGAGGAAGGTCGCCTCGCGGTCTTCCCAGCACTCGAAGATGTTGGGGCAGCCGGCCTCCTGGCAGACCGTGTGCAGGCTCTCGCCCTTCACGAGCTCCTGCAGCTGCCGGTACTCGGGCCCCATCTTGGCGACCGTCTTGATCCACTCGGGCTTGCGCTCGATGGGGGTGGAGGCGTTGCGCACTTCGAGGCGCAGGAGTTTGCGCTCGCCCGCGTTGTGGGTAGGCACGGTGTGGCTCATCGCGCCATCACCATCGAGTCGATGAACGCGGCCTGCACGACGGGGACCACCTGCGCGGTCGTGACGTCGCGGCCGAGCTCGCGCGAGATCGACGTGACGCCCGCGTCGGCGAGACCGCACGCGACGATCTTGTCGTAGGCCTCGAAAGAGTTGTCGCAGTTGAGCGAGAACCCGTGCATCGTCACGCCGTGCGACACCCGGATGCCGATCGCGGCGATCTTGTCCGTTCCCCGCAGCCACACGCCCGAGCGCCCCTCGACGCGGTCGGCATCGACTCCGAGGCGCGCGAGGGCATCGATGAGGATTCCCTCGAGCCTGCGCACGTAGCCGACGACGTCGATGGGCTCTTCGAGGTGCAGGATCGGGTAGCCCACGAGCTGGCCGGGGCCGTGCCACGTGATCTTGCCGCCGCGATCGACGTCGATGACGGGTGTGCCGTCGGTGGGCCGCTCGTGCTCCTCGGTGCGCTTGCCCGCGGTGTAGACCGACGGGTGCTCGAGGAACATGACGGTGTCGGGGCGTACCCCGTCCACGACGGCACGATGGGTTGCGCGTTGAAGCTCTAGGGCTTCGACATACGGCACGGAGTTGGCGCTTAGCCCCGTGACGACAAAGTCGACCACCCGACGAGTCTAAGTCCTCCCCAGCGAAGCACATTCACCTCTCTCCACGGCGGGTCGACGGATGCCGCGTGCCGGCCCGGCCCGGACGGAACCTGTTCCCCGTGCTCCTCGACACCCTCGGCGGCTACCGCCTGCTGCGCACGATCGGGGTGGGCTCGCGCGCGGAGGTGTTCCTCGCCCACCCGGTCGGTGGGGCGACCGATGGTCCACCCGTCGTCATCAAGGTCTTCGGCAGCGCGGTGAGCGATGAGTCGATCATCACCGAGATCGAGGCGCTCACGCGCGCGCAGGGCGATCACGTCGTGCGGCTCCTCGATGTCACGTCCACCGCCGAGGGGGCGCCCGCCCTCATCCTCGAACGGCACGCATCGGGGAGCCTCGCCCGCCTCCGCTCGGAGCGCGCGGGTGTCGAGGCGGGGGAGGTCGTGACCCTCCTCGCCCCGCTCGCGACGGCACTCGGCCGGATGCACAACGCCGGCGTGGCACACGGCGCGCTCGGCCCCGGCGCGGTCCTCTTCGACCCGGCGGGCACCCCCACGCTCGCGTGCTTCGGCCGCGCGACCCTGACGTCGGCCGGACTGCCGGTCGCGCTGCTCGAGGCCGAGCAGGCCGTGCTCGACGACGTGCTCGCGTTCGGCGCCCTCGCCGCCGAGCTGCTCGAGGCGGTGGGTGCCGCGAGTCTCGCCCACCGGGCGCGCACCGAGGCGGCCCCGGGGCGTTGGCTCACCGACTTCGCCGATGCGCTGTTCGACATCGCCGAGCCGCTACCCATCGACCTGCGGCCCCGCAGCGACCCGCCCGCCCTGCCCGCGCGCGTGATCGCGCCGCAGCCGGTGGCGGTCGCCCTCCCGAGGTCCGACGAATCCGCTCCCGTGCCGGCCTGGCGTGACGCCGTCCGGCGGGCGCGGGGGTCGCTCGGCCGCGTGCGCCGACCGGTGTGGTTGGTCGCAGGGGCGTCGATGGCGGCGCTGGTGGTCGCGCTCGTCGCGGTGCCGAAGGAGGGCGCGGAGGAGGCGGGGGAGGCACCGTCCGCGCCGCCCACGGCGGCGGTGGTGGAGCAGGGGCCGGTGACGGGAGACGAGCCGGTCGCCGCCGCACTCGTGCTGCTGGCCGCCCGGGAGCAGTGCATCCGTGATCTCGATGACGCGTGCTTCGACGACATCGACCAGGCCGGATCGGCGGCGCGGGAGGACGACCGCGCGCTCATCGACGAGATCCTCGCGGGGGAGGGCGCAGGTGTGGTCCCGGAACTCGACCCGAAAGCGGTGGTGCTCGAACAGCGGCTCGGCGACTCGGCGCTCGTGTCGCTCGGGCCGGACAGCGAACCGGCCTCGGTCCTTCTGGTGAAGGGCGAGGCCGGTTGGCGAATCAGGGACTACGTGGCGGGCTAGCTCAGATTCCGAGCTTGCCCGAGAAGTCGCCGCCCTCGAGGCGGTTCTTCACCGCGACGAGGAAGCGGGCGGCATCCGCACCGTCGACGATGCGGTGGTCGTAGCTGAGGGCGAGGTAGACCATCGAGCGGATCGCGATCGCATCGCCGCCGGCGTCACTCACGACCACGGGCTTCTTCGACACGATTCCGGTGCCGAGGATCGCCGACTGGGGCAGGAACACGATCGGGGTGTCGAACAGCGCGCCGCGCGAACCCGTGTTCGTGAGAGTGAACGTGCCGCCGGCGAGCTCGTCGGGCTTGAGCTTGTTGTCGCGCGTGCGCTCGGCGAGATCCGCGATCTGCTTCGCGAACCCGGCGAGGTCGAGCGAAGCAGCATCCCGGATGACCGGGGTGAGCAGACCGCGCTCGGTGTCGACCGCGATGCTGATGTTCTCCTGCGCCGGGTAGACGATGCTGTCGCCCTCGATCGTCGCGTTGATGATCGGGTACGCCTGGAGCGCCTCGGCTGCCGCGAGGGCGAAGAACGGCAGGAACGAGAGCTTCGTGCCCGTCTTGGTCTGGAAGTCGCCCTTCACCTGGTCGCGGAAGTGCGCGACGAGGGTGACGTCGACCTCGACCACGGAGGTCAGCTGTGCCGAGCTCTGCATCGAGATGACCGCGCGCTCTGCGATCACCTTGCGCAGGCGGGACATGGGAACCGTGGTGCCGCGCAGCGGCGAGACCTCCACGGGCGCAGCGGCAGCGGTCTTCGCGGCGGGAGCCGACGCGGCCGCAGCGGTGGCGGAGCTGGCGCTCAGCACATCCTGCTTGCGGATGCGACCGCCGACACCGGTGCCCGAGACGGCGCCGAGGTCGATGCCGCGCTCGTTGGCGAGCTTGCGCACGAGCGGCGTGACGTAGCCAGCGTGCGAGTCGGGCGCGGGGGCGGCCGGCGCAGCTGCAGCGGGAGCAGGTGCCGCGGCGGCCGGAGCCGGGGCTGCAGCGGGAGCCGGGGCAGCGGCAGGAGCCGGGGCCGCGGCGGGTGCCGGAGCCGACGAGTGGGCGCCGGCAGGGGCGGTCGCGGGCGCCGGGTCTACGGCGGTCGCGGGGGCGGGCGGGGCGGCCGGAGCCTCCTCGGCGGGCGCCGGGGCATCCGTGGAGGGCACCTCGGCCACGGGCTCGGCCGCAGGGGCAGGCTCGGCGGCAGGAGCGGGTGCTGCGGCAGCGGGTGCTGCGGCGGCCGGCGCCTCAGCGGCCGGAGCCTCGGCAGCGGGTGCCTCAGCGGCGGGTGCCGCAGGCGCCTCGGCGGCGGCACCGGAGCCGTCACCGATGGTCACGAGCGCCGTGCCGACCTCGACGGTCTCATCCTCGGCGACGAGGATGGCCTCGATCACGCCCGCAACCGGCGACGGGATCTCGGTGTCGACCTTGTCGGTCGAGACCTCGAGCAGAGGCTCGTCGACCTCGACACGGTCGCCGACCTTCTTGAGCCAGCGGGTAACCGTACCCTCGGTGACACTCTCACCGAGTGCCGGAAGGTTGACGGATTCGCTCATCAGTGATGCTCCTTAGTAACGCTTCTACGTGAAGTTTAGTTGTGGTGTCAGATCGCGTGCAGGGGCTTGCCCGCGAGAGCAAGGAATGCCTCGCCCAGGGCTTCGTTCTGCGTGGGGTGCGCGTGGACGAGAGGAGCGATGTCCTCCGGGTACGCCTCCCAGTTCACGGCGAGCTGCGCTTCGCCGATGAGTTCGCCCACCCGAGCGCCGATCATGTGCACGCCGACCACCGGGCCGTCGTTGACACGGACGACCTTGACCGACCCCGTAGTGCCGATGATGTGGCTCTTGCCGTTGCCGGCGAGGCTGTAGTCGTAGATCGACACCTTGTCGGCGCCGTACTTCTCCTCGGCCTTCGCCTGCGAGAGGCCGACGGACGCAACCTCGGGGTCGCTGTAGGTGACCTTGGGGATGTTCACATCCTCGATGACGACCGGGTTGAGGCCCGCGATCTCCTCGGCGACGAAGATGCCCTGCTGGAAGCCGCGGTGGGCGAGCTGGAGGCCGGGGACGATGTCGCCGACGGCGTAGACACCGGGGATGTTCGTGGCGAGGCGCTCGTTGGTGATGACGAAGCCGCGGTCCATCGTGACTCCGACCTCCTCATAACCGAGGTTCGCGGTGACGGGGCCACGGCCGACGGCGACGAGCAGGAGCTCGCCCTCGAAGGTCTTCCCGTCTTCGAGGGTGACGACGACACCCTGGTCGTTCTGCGTCACCGACTGGAAGCGAACGCCGAGGCTGAACTCGATGCCGCGCTTGCGGAACGCGCGCTCGAACTGCTTGCTGATGGCCTCGTCCTCGTTGGGGACGAGGTGCGGGAGGGCCTCGATGATCTGGACCTCGGAGCCCCAGCTGCGCCACACGCTGGAGAACTCGACGCCGATCACGCCGCCGCCGAGCACGATGACCTTCTTGGGCACGAAGTCGAGCTCGAGCGCCTGCTCGGAGGTGATGACGCGGCCGCCGATCTCGAGGCCGGGGAGCGAGCGCGAGTACGAGCCGGTCGCCAGCACGACGTTCTTGCCGATGATGGTCTCGTCGCCGACCTGCACGGTGGTGGGGGAGACGAGCTTGCCCTCGCCCTCGATGGTCGTGATGCCACGGGCCTTGATGAGGCCCTGGAGACCCTTGTACTTGCTGGCGATGATCTCCTGGCGGTACGCCGTGACCGCGGCAATGTCGACGCCGCCGAACGTGGAGGTGATGCCGTACTTGGCCGACTCGCGCGTGACGTCGGCGACCTCGGCGGAGTGGAGAAGCGCCTTCGTCGGGATGCACCCGACGTGCAGGCAGGTGCCACCCACCTTGCCCTTCTCGATCAGGCCGACGGTCATGCCGAGCTGGCTGGCACGCAGCGCTGCGGCGTACCCACCACTTCCGCCACCGAGAACAACAAGGTCAAACGTGTGCTCAGACAATCCCAGCAACTCCTCTGTAAGGATTTGTGCACCGGCACGCCAAGGATGTGTGGTGGGCGACCGGATCGGGGCGGAGAAACCCGCCTCAAAAACCTTACTACGGGCGGCTATATTCCTCGGCCAGCTGCAGCAGTGCGCGAACAGCGACTCCGGTGGGTCCCTTGCCCACGAATCCCCACCCGTTCCCGCCGTTGTTGGCGGGTCCGGCGATGTCGAGGTGGGCCCACGGGATCGTGCTCGGCACGAAGTCGCGCAGGAATGCCGCCGCGATCATCATGCCGCCGGCCGTGTTGCCGGGCTTGATGTTCGCGATGTCGGCGATGTCCGAGGCGAGCAGCGGCCGCAGCTCGGGCGCGATGGGCATGTGCCAGAGGGTCTCTCCGACCCGGTTGCCCGCCGCGACGACCTTCTGCGCCAGCTCGGGGTCGCCCATGGTGCCGACGTAGCGCGTGCCCATGGCGATCGAGGCCGCGCCGGTGAGGGTGGCGACGTCGATGATCGCGTCGGGCTCCTCCTCGCTTGCCCGGACGAGGCCGTCGGCGAGCACGAGCCGGCCCTCCGCATCGGTGTTGAGCACCTCGACGGTCTTGCCGCCGTAGATCCGGATGACGTCGTTCGGCCGCAGCGCGGCTCCGCCGGGCATGTTCTCGGCGATGCACAGCCAGGCCGTGACGCGCACGGGCAGTGCGAGTCGTGCCGCCGCGAGTGCCACGGCGAGGACGGTCGCCGCACCCGTCATGTCGTACTTCATGCCGATCATCGAGGCCGGGGGCTTGAGCGACAGGCCGCCCGAGTCGAAGGTGATGCCCTTGCCGACGAGGGCGATGTGCTGCGCGGCACCCGCGGGGGAGTAGCTCACCTTGACGAGGCGGGGACCACGGGCCGACCCCTGCCCGACGGCGAGGATGCCGCCGAACCCGCCCGCGCGCAGCTCGTCGTCGGCGAGCACGTCGACGGTGACGTCGAGACCCTCGGCGAGCGAGACGGCAGAGGCGGCGAAGGTCTCCGGGTAGAGGTCGTTGGGCGCGGTGTTCACCAGGTCGCGCACGGTGTGCACGGCGGTTGCGGCGGCGATCGCGCGCTCGATGAGGGCATCGGCCGGGGCATCCGTCGCCACGACGATGCTCGTCGCCGGCAGCTTCGCGTCGTCGGATGATGCGCGGTACTCCGTGAAGGCGTAGGCGCCGAGTGCGGCGCCCTCGAGCACCGCGAGGAGCTCGGCATCGTCGGCGACCGGGAATCCGAACACGAGCGAGTCGACGCCGCGCACCTGGCGGGCGACGGAGCCCGCGGCGTACCGCAGGTCGTTCACGGTCACCTCGCCGGAGCCTAGCCCCACGAGGGCGATGCTCTCCGTGGCGCCGTGAGTTCCGGGCAGGCGGCGCACCTCGTCCTGCACACCGGTCACGCCGATCGAGGCGAGCACGAGCTGGAGGTCGGCGAAGGCGGGGTCGTCGTGGGCGAGCTGCGGCCCCTCATCGGTCTTGCGCACACCGAGGACGAGCACGTCGCCCTCGATCTCGAGGAGGGGCAGTGGGGATGTGGACAGGCTCGGCACGGTCATCCGGCAATCGTATTCTCGTGTTCGCTGTGGGCATGACGCCGAGGCCCGGTTTTGCCCGGGTCGGCGCGAATCGCGGGATTAGTGTTGAAACATGCGCGACCCGGACGGCTTGTACGAACTCTCTGCTGATGCGGAGTCGGTTCCGCGCGGCCTCCCGCTCGTAGCGGCCCTCACGGGTTTCGCCGACTCCGGCAGCGCCGTGACCCAGGTGAGCGAGTACCTGCTCGAGAGCCTCGAGCACCGCGTCATCGCGGCTTTCGACAGCGATGAGCTGCTCGACTACCGTGCCCGCCGCCCCACCATCTACTTCGACCAGGACCACCTGAGCGACTACACGCCCCTCGAGCTCAACCTGTACCTCGTGCGCGATGACCTCGAGCAGCCCTTCCTGCTCCTCACCGGCTACGAGCCCGACTTCCAGTGGCAGCGGTTCGTCGCGGCGGTGCTCGACCTCATCGACCGCTTCCAAGTCTCGACTACGACCTGGGTGCACGCGATCCCCATGCCCGTACCGCACACCCGGCCCATCAGCGTGACCGTGAGCGGCAACCGCACCGAGCTCATCGACGCCATGTCGGTCTGGAAGCCGCGCACCCAGGTGCCCGCGAACGTGCTGCACCTGCTCGAGTTTCGCCTCCAGGAGCTCGGCCACCCCAACGCCGGCTTCGTCCTGCTGATCCCGCACTACCTCGCCGACACCGAGTACCCGGCGGCCGCGGTGACCGCGCTCGAGAGCGTGAGCGCGGCGACCGGGCTCATCTTCCCGACCGACCGCCTGCGGGAGGACGGCCGCGACTTCCTCACCAAGATCGACGGCCAGGTCGAGAACAACCAGGAGCTCGCGAAGCTGGTCGGCACGCTCGAGGAGCGTCACGACAGCTACATGCAGGACAACCCCCTGCGCTCCCCGCTCACCGACCAGGACGGCGAGTTGCCGACGGCCGACGAGATCGCCGCTGAGCTGCAGAACTTCCTTGCCAGCCGCCGCACCGGGGACGACGACTCCATAGTCTGATCGGTCGTAGGCTGGGCTCGATGAACTCGCGCCGGGCCTGGCTGATCTACGGCGTCGCCGTGTTCGCGTACATCGTCGCGTTCCTCCAGCGCAGCTCGCTCGGCGTCGCTGCCGTCGAGGCCACCCAGCGGTTCGACGTGGCCGCCACGGCGCTCTCGACCCTGGCTGTGGTGCAGCTCGTGGTCTACGCGGGGCTGCAGATACCGATCGGCGTCGTGCTCGACCGCGTCGGCCCCAAGTTCCTGCTCGCGACGGGCGCCGCCCTCATGCTCGTCGGGCAGACGACCCTCGCCCTCTCCGACACGATCGGCGTGGCCATCATCGGCCGGATGCTCGTGGGCGCCGGTGACGCGATGACCTTCATCTCGGGCATCCGGCTGCTGGCGTCGTGGTTCTCGGGGCGGCGACTCACGTTCGTCTCCCAGTTGTTCGGCTCGCTCGGACAGCTCGGCCAGCTCGCGTCGGCGATCCCGTTGGCGCTCCTGCTCCACCGGTGGGGCTGGACGCCCACCTACCTCTCTGCCGCAGCCCTGTCGGCCCTCGCGCTCGTGGCGCTCGTGGCGGTCGTGACGAATGCGCCCCGCGGCACCCCGGAGGCGCGCGAGACGCAGTCGTGGGCGGAGTCGATCCGGCACCTGCGCACGGCGCTCGCTCGGCCCGGCACCCAGCTCGGGTTCTGGTCGCACTTCGTCAGCCAGTCGTCTCTGACGATGTTCGCGCTGCTGTGGGGATACCCGTTCCTCTCGGTCGCGCTCGGCTACGGTCCGGCGGGTGCAGCGGCGCTCATGACCGTGACCGTCGCGACGGTGCTCCTGACCGGGCCCCTCCTGGGCATCCTGTGCGCGCGGTACCCGTTGCGGCGCAGCAACATCGTGCTGGGCATCGTGATCGCGATGGCCGTCGTGTGGACCGCCGTGCTCGCGTGGCCCGGCCACCCGCCCGTGTGGCTCATCGTCATGCTGCTGCTCGTGATCGCCATCGGCGGCCCGGGCTCCTTGATCGGGTTCGATTTCGCACGCACCTTCAACCCGATGCGCGCGTTCGGCTCCGCGAGCGGCATCGTGAACGTGGGCGGCTTCCTCGCGACGTTCATCATGATGTTCCTCATCGGTGTCATCCTCGACCTCGTAGACCGAGCGCACGGCGGCAGCGGTGTGCCGGCCGAGCTGTACTCGCTCCCGGCCTTCCGCCTCGCCTTCCTCGCGCAGTACGTCGTCGTCGGCACGGGTGTGGTGTTCCTGCTCGTGGCCCGTCGACGCACGCGCCGGCGACTCCACGAGGAGGAGGGCATCGAAGTGGCGCCGCTCTGGATCGCGATTGCGCGCCGCTGGCGGCATAAACGAGCCTGACCGCGCGTTTTACCACGGTGGAGGGAGGCGCTGTCAAGTGTTCTCCCGGAAACGTGCAATAATCGAGTACGAGACCCGGTCTAGACCCGCAGCTCACCGAACCACTCCCGTGGTGCTCGAGCTGAGGACTTGACAAGGGTCTTAGTGCTGCCCGGAAACCAGGGCGGTACCGCCCAAAAACTCCCGAAAGGTGTTCGAATGGCAACCCGAACCACGGCTGCGCCCGCAGCCAAGACCGCGGCAAAAGCCGCCCCCGCAACGGCCGCGTCAACGAAGACGAAGGCCGCAGCGAAGGACGCTGTCGAGCCCGACGAGCTTGAGACCGCGACGAAGGCCGCGCCCAAGGCGAAGGCGGCAGCCAAGGCGCCCGCCGGCCGCAAGCCCAAGGCTGTCGACCTCGATGACGACGACACGGTCGAGGCCGACGAGCCCGCCGAGATCGAGGAGATCGACGACGAGGAGATCGAGGTCGCCGTCGCGGTGGTCGAGGTCGAGGTCGACGCGGAAGCTGACGAGGCCAAGGAAGACACGGCCGACGATGATGACGACGACGACGAGAAGTCGACGGGCAAGGATGAGGAGCTCCCCACGGGCGCCCTCGTGCTCTCCCTCGTCGACGACGAGGACGAGGTGCCCGTCTACTCGTCCGCGATCACCGGCGCCACCGCCGACCCCGTCAAGGACTACCTGAAGCAGATCGGCAAGGTCGCGCTGCTCAACGCCGCGGAGGAGGTCGAGCTCGCCATGCGCATCGAGGCGGGCCTCTTCGCCGAGGACAAGCTCTCGCACATGTCTGCCGCCGAGCTGCGCTCGTCGCTCGGCCGCGAGCTGCAGTGGGTCGCGAAAGACGGCCAGCGTGCCAAGAGCCACCTGCTCGGCGCCAACCTGCGACTCGTCGTGTCGCTCGCCAAGCGCTACACCGGTCGCGGCATGCAGTTCCTCGACCTCATCCAGGAGGGCAACCTGGGCCTCATCCGTGCAGTCGAGAAGTTCGACTACACGAAGGGCTTCAAGTTCTCGACCTACGCGACGTGGTGGATCCGCCAGGCGATCACCCGCGCGATGGCCGACCAGGCACGCACCATCCGCATCCCCGTGCACATGGTCGAGGTCATCAACAAGCTCGCGCGCGTCCAGCGTCAGATGCTGCAGGACCTCGGCCGCGAACCCACGCCCGAGGAGCTCAGCCGCGAGCTCGACATGACGCCCGAGAAGGTCATCGAGGTGCAGAAGTACGGCCGTGAGCCGATCTCGCTGCACACCCCGCTGGGCGAGGATGGCGACAGCGAGTTCGGCGACCTCATCGAGGACACCGAGGCCGTGGTCCCCGCGGACGCGGTGGGCTTCACGATGCTGCAGAAGCAGCTCGAGTCGCTCCTCGACTCGCTGAGCGAGCGCGAGGCCGGCGTCATCCGGATGCGCTTCGGGCTCGGTGACGGAATGCCGAAGACCCTCGACCAGATCGGTGACACCTTCGGCGTGACGCGCGAGCGCATCCGCCAGATCGAGTCGAAGACGATGGCCAAGCTGCGCCACCCGTCGCGGTCCCAGTCGCTGCGCGACTACCTCGAGTAATGCCGGCGCCCCAGCCCAACGAGGGCAAGAAGCTCGAGGTCGTCGTCGACGGCGTGACCTACGAGCGGATCCCGATCAAGACCCACGTGGTCATGCGCGATGACGTGCTCCTCGACGTCGTCGACCAGTACGCGGGCGACCTCGTGCGCGACGGAGATGTGCTCTTCGTGACCGAGAAGATCGTCGGTATCACCCAGGGCAGGGCCTTCCCGCTCGAGGAGATCACGCCGCGCAAGCTCGCGGTCACCCTCTCGAAGTACGTCACGAAGACCTCGCACGGCATCGGTCTGGGCATCCCCGAGACCATGGAGATGGCGCTGCGCGAGTGCGGTACTCCGCGCATCCTGTTCGCCGCCGCGGTGGCGGCAGTGACGAAGGCGCTCGGGCGCCGCGGCGACTTCTACCGCATAGCGGGACCGAAGGCGCGCGCGATCGACGGCCCCACGAAGAACACCATCCCGCCGTACGACTCCCAGGTGGTGCTCGGGCCGGATCGCCCCGACGGCGTCGCCGCCGACATCAAGGCCCGCCTGGGCAAGGACCTCACGGTGCTCGTGGTCGACATCAACGACTTCGGCGGCAACATCCTCGGATCGACGAGCACCCGCGCACTGAGCGACCTCATGGTCCGCGTGCTGGGCGACAACCCGCTCGGCCAGGACCGCGAGTCCACGCCGATGGGCATCATCCGCCGTGTCGGCTAGTCGCCGCTGAGGTCCGGCCAGTCCGCGGGGACGATGTCCTCGAGCGCGACGTCGAGCACCTCGGCGAGCGAGAGCAGGGTGAAGAGCCGGGGGTTCATGGGCGTGCCGGGTTTCGACTCGCCCTTCTCGAACTTCTGGTACGTGTACGACGAGATTCCCGCCATGTGCGCGAGCTTCTCCTGGCTGAGCCCGCGCTCCAGGCGGAGGCGCTGCAGGTTGACGCCCATGGCGCGCGAGAAGTCGGCCTTGCTGGGGTTTGCTCCTGTGCGCACAATCCCAGCCTGAGAGAGCGGCACGCGGTTCTCGACCATCTATGTATGGGAATATCTGCGTGCTCATACTAGAGGGGCGCGGCAGTGTGTCGGTGGCGCGTGATGCCATCATGGCGTCGTGCCGCGACCGCAGGGAAGGAGCCCGTGGTGCTGAGCCGCCCGAGTTGGCAGATCGACGAGTGCCCGTCGTGGTGCACGGGGGAGCACCGCGAGGGCGATCATCCGGATGACCGCGTGCACCGCGGGGTTCCCACGACCGTGCCCGTGGTCGCCCGGCGTACGTCGTTCGTGGCCGCGGGAATCCGTCGTGACACCGATGCCACCGAGTTCGAGGTCGCCCTCTCGCGTGTCGACGGCGAGCCCGAGACCTGGCTCTACGTCGGCGCGGGCCCGGCAGCGGCGATCGACGTGAGCGGCGAGAGTGGCGAGCGTCTCGTGCGCGCGATGAACGACGTACTCAGAAGTCGATGACCGCGCGGAACTTCGGCAGCAGGCCGATCTTGTTGCCCGTGAGGCTCGGCTTCATCTGGAAGACGCCCGTGTTGTAGTTGCCCTCGATGATCACGGGGCCGTGCTCACCGATGGCGACATCCCAGCCGACGTAGGGGATCTGCGGCACGATGCGGGAGACCGTGTCGAGGGTCGCGAGCACCTGCTCGTACAGGGGGACTTGGAAGCCGACGATCGACGTGCCCGAGATCGGGTGCACGTCGAAGGTGTTCGCGTACTTGTCGAAGGCGCCGTAGTGGGCGATGCCGGTCTTCTCGTCGATGACCGTGTACATGCCGCCGCGGCCGTAGTTGTCGACGTCGGCGCCGTTGCCCATGCGCAGCACCGCCTCCATCACGTGCACGTCGGTGCCGTCGAAGAAGGTGATCATGCGCAGCGAGTTGACGCTCGTGGGGGAGAGGGACGCCATGACCGGATGCTGCGTGAGAAACGTCTCGACGAGGTACTGGGTGTTGGCGAGCAACTGCGCCCGGAAGGCCGGAACGTCGGTGATCGAGGCGGAGCTGTGCTTCTCGATGCCCGCACCGCTCATGCCGTCAATGCGCTTGGCCATGATCAGCGGGTTGCGGTCGAGGAAGGCGGCGAGTTCGGCATCCGTCGACTCGCGCACGTCGAGCCACTCCCGCCCGAGGTACTCGCGGAAGCGCTCGTTGAACCGCGGCTTGTCCCAGAACCACTCGCGGTACTCGCGCTGGTTGTACTTGACCACTATCGAGTTGGCATTGCCGCTGGTGATCCAGGTGCGCCGCTCGCGCGCCGAGAGCGACCAGAACTCGAATTCCTGGTAGTCGAGGTAGCCGGCCTGGTAGACGATCGAGCACCAGATCATGTCGAGCACGATGAGGGGCAGCGGCTTGCGGCTCTCCTTCGCGACGGCACCGGCGACGGCGCGCATGTTCTTCACATCGAGGGTGACGAGCCGGGAGAGATAGTGCCTGATGCGCTTCACGGTGCTCCGGTTAAAGGGGAAAGGACCGGGTCGCCCCGGTCCTTTCAAATCTAGCTGAGCTACTCGGCGCTGCGCGTCTCGAGCAGGCGGGCCGACTCGTCGTGCCAGTTGAGCGCGGTCGGGAAGAGCTTGTCCTTGAACTCGTTGCCGTGGTGCGCGCAGAACAGCAGGTCGCCGGTCTTGAGCGTCACGCGGATGTAGGCCTGGGCGCCGCAGCTGTCACAGCGGTCGAGGGCGGAGAGCGTGTAGTCCAGCTCGTCGACGGGGCTGACCTCGGTTGCGATCTGAGACATGTGCTGCTCCATTCGGGCTGACGGGTGAAACTTCCGTGTCTCAATAGAACCACGTCGCTGTTACGGGCACGCGTCAATTACCGGGTATTTCGCTGAACGCGTACTGGGCAATCCGAACCCCGTGTCAGTACGGGGCCGTGACACCGGCGGACCGTAATGTTGAGCGCATGACGAGCGCCGACTACTCCGCCCGGCACCTCTCGGTGCTCGAAGGACTCGAGGCCGTGCGCAAGCGCCCGGGTATGTACATCGGGTCGACGGACTCGCGCGGCCTCATGCACTGCCTGTGGGAGATCATCGACAACTCGGTGGACGAGGCGCTCGGCGGGCACGGCAACGAGATCAGCGTCGTGCTCCACAAAGACGAGAGCGTCACCGTGCGGGACCGCGCGCGCGGCATCCCCGTCGACATCGAACCGAAGACGGGTCTGTCGGGCGTCGAGGTCGTGTTCACCAAGCTGCACGCGGGCGGCAAGTTCGGGTCGGGCTCGTACGCGGCATCCGGCGGCCTGCACGGCGTGGGCGCCTCCGTGGTGAACGCGCTCTCCGAGCGGCTCGATGTCGAGGTCGACCGCGATGGCAAGGTGTGGGCGATGTCGTTCCACCGCGGCGAGCCCGGCGTCTTCGACGACCGCGGTGGCGAGCCCACGCCGGATGCCCCCTTCACCCCGTTCGTCGCGGGCAGCGAGTTGCGCGTGGTGGGCAAGGTCGGCAAGAACGTCACAGGCACGCGGATCCGGTACTGGGCCGACCGGCAGATCTTCACCAAGGGCGCGTCGTTCCAGACCGATGAGCTACTGGACCGCGTTCGCCAGACCGCGTTCCTCGTGCCCAACCTGCGGCTCGACATCACCGACGAGCGCCCGGCGGAGCCCACGCGCGAGACCTTCCACTTCGAGGGCGGAATCGGCGAGTTCGTCGACCACCTCGCGACCGACGCGCCCCTCACCGACACCTGGCGCATGACGGGCAGTGGCACCTTCACCGAGACGGTGCCCGTGCTGCAGGACAACGGGCACATGATCCCCACCGAGCTCACGCGCGAGTGCGACGTCGACATCGCGCTGCGCTGGGGCACCGGCTACGACACCGTCTTCAAGAGCTTCGTCAACATCATCTCCACTCCGAAGGGTGGCACGCACCAGGCCGGCTTCGAGCAGGGCATGCTCAAGTTCCTGCGGGCGGAGGCCGAGAAGAACTCGCGTCGCCTCAAGCTCGGCAACGACAAGCTCGAGAAGGACGACATCCTCGCCGGTCTCACCGCGGTGCTCACCGTGCGCCTGCCCGAACCGCAATTCGAGGGGCAGACCAAGGAGATCCTCGGTACGCCCGCCGTGCGCAACATCGTCTCGCAGGTGATCTCGAAGGCGATGGCCGACAAGTTCGCGTCGAGCAAGCGCGACGACAAGGCGCAGTCCGCCCTCGTGCTCGACAAGATCGTCTCCGAGATGAAGTCGCGCATCTCCGCGCGTGCTCACAAAGAGACCCAGCGCCGCAAGAACGCGCTCGAGAGCTCGTCGCTTCCGGCCAAGCTGGTGGACTGCCGCTCGAACGACGTGGCGAACAGCGAGCTGTTCATCGTCGAGGGCGACTCCGCCCTCGGCACCGCGAAGCTCGCGCGCGACAGCGAGTACCAGGCGCTGCTACCCATCCGGGGCAAGATCCTCAACGTGCAGAAGGCGTCCGTGAGCGACATGCTCTCCAATGCCGAGTGCGCCTCGATCATCCAGGTCATCGGTGCCGGTTCCGGTCGCAGCTTCGACCTCGAGTCAGCGCGGTACGGCAAGGTGATCATCATGAGCGACGCCGATGTCGACGGCGCCCACATCCGTACCCTCCTGCTCACGTTGTTCTTCCGGTACATGCCGGAGATGATCCGCGACGGGCGCGTCTACGCGGCGGTGCCGCCGCTGCACCGCGTGGTCGTCATGAACCCGGGGTCGAAGCCCAACGAGACCATCTACACCTACTCGGAAGCGGAGCTCATGGGCGTGCTCGCGAGCCTCAAGAAGTCGGGCAAGAAGTACCAGGACCCGATCCAGCGCTACAAGGGCCTCGGCGAGATGGATGCCGACCAGCTCGCGACCACCACCATGGATCGCCGCCACCGCACACTGCGCAGGGTCAACGAGGGCGACGCCGAGATGGCGACCAAGGTCTTCGAACTGCTCATGGGCAACGACGTGGCGCCCCGCAAGGAGTTCATCATCGCGGGCGACGGGCTCAACCACGACCGCATCGACGTCTGATCGGCGCAGGCAAGCACTCCCAGCCCGCGCCAAGAAAACTGTCAGCGCGCGGTCGTAGCCTTAACAGGTGACGACTCTTCTGGAGAACGACCTGGAGCTCGACGTCACGGGCGGCACCATCCGCGGCATCGAGCTCGACGGACTGCACCACTGGCGCGCCATCCCGTACGCGGCGCCACCCACGGGCGATCGCCGGCTGCGCGCTCCGCAGGCCGTCGAGCCGTGGGAGGGCGGTCGGGATGCCGGCGCCTTCGGCCCCGTGTCGCACCAGGTCCCGGGCCTTACCCGCGTGCCCATGTCCGAGGACTGCCTGACACTCAACGTCATCGCCCCGCGGACACCCGGGGTCGCCCGGCCGGTCATGGTCTTCATCCATGGCGGTGCGTACACGACGGGCTCCTCGCGCGAGATCCCGCACCTCGGTGAGGCCCTCGTGCGCGAGGGTGACGTCGTCTTCGTCAACTTCAACTACCGCCTCGGCGCGCTCGGCTACCTCGACTTCTCGGAATTCTCCACTCCCGAGCGCCCGCTCGACATCAACCTCGGGCTGCGCGACCAGGTGGCCGCGCTGGCGTGGGTTCGCGACAACATCGCGCGCTTCGGCGGCGACCCGGCCAACGTCACGGTGTTCGGGGAGTCCGCGGGCGGCAATGCCGTGACCACCCTCCTCGCGGTGCCGTCGGCGGCGGGCCTGTTCGCCCGCGCGATCGCCGAGAGCGCGCCGCCGGAAGCCGTCTACCCGAGCGCCCTCACACGCGAGTGGGGCGCCGACTTCGTGGCGATCCTCCGGGAGGTCACGCGGGACGCGACCACTCCGGCGCCCGATCTGCTGCTGGAGACCGCCCCCACCCTTCTCGTGCGCGCGGCGTCCATCATGCGCCAGCGCACCCCGGACGCCGTGCCCGGCACCATCGCGTTCTCGCCCGTGATCGACGGCGACGTGCTGCCCGAGCGGCCCATGGATGCCGCAGCTGCAGGTCGCACCCACCCGGTGCCGCTCATCATCGGCACGAACTCGCGTGAGGGCACACTCTTCCGCGGACGGCTCGATCTGCTCGCGACCACGAAGCCGCGCATCCGTGCCGTGTTCGCGAAGACCGAGCGGCAGGCCCGCGCGCGCCTCTTCGAGGAGTACCGCGCCCTGCCGCCGCGCCGGTCGGCGGCCGAGTTCGGTGGCGACTACTCGTTCTGGTACCCGTCGATCAGGCTCGCCGAGGGGCACTCCGCGAACGCGCCCGTGTACTTCTACCGGTTCGACATCGCGACCCGCGCCCTCCGGTGGGCCGGGCTCGACGCGACTCACGGTATCGAGCTGTTCGCCGTCTTCAATCTGCTCGACAGCCCCCTCGCGCGCGCCGCTGGTGTGCTCGGCGGGCGCGCGGCATTCCGAGACGCAGCGACACGGATGCGCCAGCGCTGGCTCGGCTTCGCGCGCGACGGGTCCGTGGGCGACGACTGGGCCCCGTACACCCCCGACCACCGTGCCACGCTCATCATCGACGCCGAGGACCGCATCGAGCTCGACCCGCGCCGCTCGCGCCGTCTGGCCTGGGACGCCTTCATCCCGCACGTCTAGCGTTAACCTGCGCCACCTAGGCTGCCGGCGTGGTCTCCCTGCGCGTGACGGTCTCCGGTGGTGAGCTCGAGGGGGTCGTGCGCCGCGGGCTGCGGATGTGGCGGGGCATCCCTTACGCGGCCCCTCCCGTGGCCGAGCTGCGCTTCCGCGCCCCGGCGCCCGTGGTGCCGTGGGCGGGCGTGCGGTCTGCCGCCGACTTCGGCCCGGTCGCTCCGCAGGACCGCAACGGCCAGTTCGCGGGTCCGCCCACGAGCGTGCCGATGTCGGAGGACTGCCTGACCGTCAACGTCATCGCGCCGGCGGAGGCGGCGGGGCCCAGACCCGTCATGGTCTTCGTGCACGGCGGCGCGTACAGCGTCGGCTCGTCACGGGAGATCCGCAAGCAGGGCGAGGGGTTCGTGCGCGACGGCGGCGTGGTCTTCGTCAACATGAACTACCGGCTCGGCGCGCTCGGGTACCTCGACTTCTCGACGTTCTCGACCCGGCAGCGCCGGTTCGAGAGCAACCTGGGGCTTCGCGACCAGGTCGCGGCCCTGGAGTGGGTGCGCGACAACATCGCGGTGTTCGGGGGAGACCCGGCCAACGTGACGCTCTTCGGGGAGTCGGCGGGCGGCAATGCCGTGACGACCCTCATGGCGGTGCCGGCCGCACACGGCCTCTTCGCGCGCGCGATCGCCCAGAGCTCGCCCGCCAACGCGATCTACCCGCCCGACGTGACCGCGGCATGGGCCCGGGAGTACCTCGAGCTGCTCAGCGAGGCCGTCGACAACTCGAGCACCGAGAGCACTTCGCCCGAGGACGCCGGCTCGCTCCTCGCCGGCGCCGACGTCGACGACCTGGTGCGGGCGACCACCCGGATGCAGCTGCTCACGCCCGACCGCGCCCCCGGCACCGTGGTGCTCGCCCCGGTGATCGACGGCGCCTTCCTGCCGGAGCGGCCCCTCGACGCCTTCAAGCACGGACGGGCCGCGCGCGTGCCGCTCATCGTCGGCACGAACGACCGGGAGGGGTCACTGTTCCGCGGACGGCTCGACATCCTGGCGACGACGCCGCCGCGCATCCGGGCGATCTTCGCGAAGACGAGGAAGCGTTCGCGCAAGGCGCTGAAGGCGCTGTACCCGGGGCTGCCGGCACGTCGGCCCGCAGCGGACTTCGGGGGCGACCTCGCGTTCTGGTACCCCACGGTGAAGGTCGCCGAGCGCCACGCGCGGTACGCCGAGGTGCACTTCTACCGGTTCGACATCGCGCCGCGGCTACTGCGGTTGACCGGGCACGACGCCACCCACGGGCTCGAGCTGTTCGCCCTCTTCGACCGCATGGACGGCCTGTTCGGCCGCGCGCTCGGCATGCTCGGCGGCCGCGCGGCGTTCAAGCGCGCGGGCGCCCGGATGCAGGCCCACTGGTTGCGCTTCGCGCACGACGGCACCGTGGCCGACGGCTGGCCGAAGTACACCGCGCGCAAGCGGCGCACCCTCATCATCGACCGCGTGGACCGGGTCGAGCAGGACCCGCGGGGCGAGCGCCGTGTGGCGTGGCAGGAGTTCGTGCCGCACGTCTGACGGGCCCGTGGCCGGCTAGACGCCCTCTCCGATCGACCCCACGACGCCGTCGAGCGGCGTGCCGGACGCATCGCGCTTGGCGCCGGCCTCCGGGAGCGCGCGGACCGCGCCATCCGTGCCGACGGCCAGCGCGGGGGAGCGACCCACCCAGGCGATGCCCAGCACATCTTCGCCCTTGAGGAACGAGTGCGCCCGCACGCCACCGGTTGCGCGGCCCTTGCCCGGGAACTCGGAGATCGCGGAGACCTTGGCGCGGCCCGGGTCGGCGCCGGCGATCGTGGTCGTCGAGGTGGAGATCGTCGCGACGACGTTCTCGTCGGCGGGGTCGTAGGCGCCGAAGAACAGCACGGTGGCCTTCGCCGAGAGGTTGATGCCCGCCATTCCGCCCGCGCTCGCACCCTGAGGGCGCACGGCGGTCGCACCGAAATGAAGGAGTTGCGCGTCGGAGGTCACGAACACGAGCTCTTCGGCGTCGGTACCCTGGGAAACTCCCACGACCTCGTCGCCCGGCTTGAGGGAGATTATCTCGAAGTCGGGCTTGCCCGGCCAGCCGCCCGTGACGACGCGCTTGACGACGCCCTGGCGCGTGCCGAGGGCGATCGGCTCGCCGTCGAGGGTGACGAGGCCGAGCACGCGCTCCTTCGCGCCGATCGCGAGGTACTCGTTGATACGAGCACCGGCGGCGAGCTGGATCGAGTTGGTCGGCACGCTCGGCAGGTCGACCGCGGTGAACCGGATGAGGCGGCCGAGGTTCGTGACCGCTCCGATCTCGGTGCGGCTCGTCGTCGTGACCCGGGAGCGGATCGCGTCGTGCTTGGAGCGGCGGCGCGCCGGCGCCGCAGCGGAATCGTCGGAGACGTCGACGCGGATCGCGCGGCCGGTGGTCGAGAGCAGCACCTCGCACGGGGCATCCGCGATCTCGAGCACCGGTGTCGACTTGCGGGCGGCGGCCGCGGAGACGGGCGCGCCACGGGCCTCGGTGAGCAGCGTGCGGCGCGGCGTGCCGAACTTCTCGGCGACCTCCTCGAGTTCGTCGGAGACGAGCTGGGCGATGCGGCCCGGGTCGGCGAGCACGCCCTCGAGGAACTCGATCTCGGCGCGCAGCTTGTCGGCCTCCGCCTCGAGCTCGATGCGGCTGAACTTGGTCAGGAGGCGCAGGCGCAGTTCGAGGATGTACTCGGCCTGCAGGTCGCTCAGGTCGAAGACGTCGATGAGGCGCGCTCGCGCCTGCTCACCGTCGTCGGACTGCCGGATGACCTGGATGACCTCGTCGATGTCGAGAATCGCGATGAGCAGTCCCTCGACGAGGTGCAGCCGCTCCTTGCGGCGCGCAAGGCGGAACTCGCTGCGACGGCGCACGACCTCGAGCCGGTGGTCGAGGTAGACGCGCAGCAGCTCCTTGAGGCCGAGCGTCTGGGGGCCGCCGTTGACGAGGGCGACATTGTTGATCGAGAAGCTGTCTTCGAGCGGCGTGAGTCGGTAGAGCTGCTCGAGCACCGCGTCCGGGCTGAAGCCGGTCTTGATGCCGATGACGAGCCGCATGCCGTGCTTGCGGTCGGTGAGGTCGGTGACGTCCGAGATGCCGTTGATCTTCTTGGCGTTGACGCCGTCCTTGATCTTCTCGATGACGCGCTCGGTGCCGACGAGGTACGGCAGTTCGGTGACGACGAGACCGGTCTTGCGGGCGGTGATCGCCTCGACCGAGACCTTGGCGCGCGTCTTGAAGGCTCCGCGACCGGTGGCGTAGGCGTCTTTTATGCCGTCGAGCCCCACGATGGTGCCGCCGGTGGGGAGGTCGGGACCGGGCACGAACGCCATGAGGTCCTCGAGCGTGGCATCCGGATTCTCCAGCAGGTAGCGCGCGGCGGCGACGACCTCGATGAGGTTGTGGGGAGCCATGTTGGTGGCCATGCCCACCGCGATGCCGGATGCCCCGTTGACGAGCAGATTCGGGAACGCCGCCGACAGCACCTCGGGCTGCATGAACTGGTTGTCGTAGTTGGGGACGAAGTTGACGACGTCCTCGTCGAGGTTCTCGGTGAGGGCGAGTGCCGTGGCGTGCAAGCGGGTCTCGGTGTAGCGCGGCGCCGCGGGGCCGTCGTCGAGTGAGCCGAAGTTGCCATGGCCGTCGATGAGCGGCACTCGCAGCACGAAGTCCTGGGTGAGACGCACCATCGCGTCGTAGATCGACGCGTCGCCGTGCGGATGCAGCTTTCCCATGACCTCGCCGACGACGCGCGACGACTTCACGTGGCCGCGGTCGGGCCGCAGCCCCATCTCCGACATCTGGAACAGGATGCGGCGCTGCACTGGCTTGAGGCCGTCGCGGGCGTCGGGCAGGGCGCGGGAGTAGATGACCGAGTACGCGTACTCGAGGAACGAGCCCTGCATCTCGGCAGAGACATCGACGTCTTCGATGCGCTCGCCCGTGGGGCCCTCGGGGTTGGTGTCAGAGTCTGTAGCCATAAGATTGCCGCCATGCTACCGGCGCTCAAAACCGATGGGCTGAGGCTTGCCGATGTACTCGCAAGTTCGCTCTCCGCGATCCGCGGGGAACCCAATCGGTTCGGCCTGGGGTCGGTCACGAATGCCGTGGTGCTGCTTGTCGACGGCCTCGGCGCGGAGATGCTCAAGGCCCGTGCCGGGCATGCGCGCACGATGAGTGGGGCCCTCACGGCCAGGTCGGTGATCGAGTCGGGCTTCCCGACCACGACCGCCGCCGCCCTCGCCTCCCTGACCACAGGCGTTGCTCCCGGCGAGCACGGACTCGTCGGCTACTCGGTGCTCGACCCAGCGCACGACCGCATCATCAACCAGCTGTCGGGTTGGGACGACCGGCTCGACCCCGCGACCTGGCAACGCGTGCCGACCCTCTTCGAAGCGGCTACCGCGGAGGGGATCGACGCCGTCGTCATCGGACCCGAGCGCTACCTCGATTCGGGTTTCACCCAAGCGGTCCTGCGGGGAGCGCGCTATGTGCCGGCGGCGACGATCGCCGACCGCATGGAGTCGGCGTCGGCCCTAATCAGGCAGCCGGGCAAGCACCTCGCCTACGTGTACGTGCCGGAGCTCGACCAGGCGGCGCACGCCCACGGGGCCGACTCCGACGAGTGGGTGCGTGCGCTCGAGAGCACGGATGCCGCGCTCGCGCCGCTCACGAGGTCGCTCGGCGCCCGCGACGGCCTCCTGCTCACCGCCGACCACGGACTGCTCGACATCCCCCAGCACGGCCACGTGCTCCTCGAGGGCCCGCTGCTCGACGGCGTGCGGTTCATCGCGGGGGAGCCGCGCTGCCTGCAGCTGCACCTCGAGCCCGGCACGGATGCCGCGGCCGTCGCCGCCCGCTGGCACGAGGCCGAGGGGCACCGCGCGTGGGTGGCGACGAGGGCGGAGGCCGTCGCCGCGGGGTGGTTCGGCTCCGTGCATCCGGATGTCCTGCCGCGCATCGGCGACGTGATCGTCGCCGCGCGCAAGGCGGTCGCCTACTACGACGGCAGGCTGGCGAACCCGCACGGACGGTCGATGGTGGGCCAGCACGGCTCGTGGTCGTCGGCCGAGCTCAGGGTGCCGCTGCTGCGCTTCGGCGCCTTCAGCGCCTAGGCGAGGTCGTCGTCCGGTCGGGCGCCGAACACGATCTCGTCCCAGCTGGGCATGCTCGCGCGGCCCTTCTTCGATCCCACCCGGGGTTGCGGGGCGGTCTGGCGCGGTTCGGTCCGCTCCTCGCTGGGAACGTCGATCGGCACGTCGATGATGCGTATCTGGCCTGTCGACGGGTGGGCCGCGCGGGATTCGGCTTCGTGCTCGTCGAACGACGCAGCCTCGCGCTCCCCGCGGCGTCGGCGCAGCGCCTCGAGCAGATCGGCCGTCTGATTGCCGTGCGCCGCTTCGCGCTCCTCGTTCCGTGGGCGGGCAATGCTCACGGGTTCGGGGGAGAGCTGCTGGGACTCGCTCAGGGCGAAGGCGCCGCTGTCGAAGCGGCTGGAGTCACGGTCGGGCTCCGTGACGGCTCGCAGGCGGGGAATGAGCGAGCCGGCGGCCTCACCCTGCTGCGAGAGGGTGATCGCCTCACTGTTCAGGGGCGAGAGGGCCTGCTTCTTGGGGTCGAACTGCCAGCGCGCGTCGTGGTCGATCTGATTGGCGGTGAAGGCGAGTTTGACCACCCAGCCGGTGGCCTCCTTCCAACTCGCCCAGCGCTCGTTGATGGCGCCGAGTTCGTGCAGGCGCTCGCGGATCGCGGTGCCGAAGGTGCGCGGCGCATTCATCGGGTCGGTGTCGGAGGCGGTACGCACGGGTACATCGAGGGCCGAGGTGACGACGAACTCGCGCTCGGCGACGACCGGCCCCTCGAAACGCTGGATGTACTCGAGCGGTGCGCCGGTGATCGAGGCGACATCCTGGGCCGACATGCCCGACCGGATGTGCGCCTGGATCTCCTTCGGAGACAGCTTGGGCCCGTTGCCCGGGTCGGGCACGCTCTGCCGCAGCTTTGACTGAAGCACCTCGTCAATGGGGATGCGGAAGCGCGTCCCGTCGTCAGCCGCAACGAGGAGTGCCCCGTTCTCGACTCCGATAACTCGCAGGTCCTGCATCTTGATGCCCTCCAGGGGTCACGATTCCCGACCAAGAATGCCACGGGTGCTGCCTGTTTCCGGGGAATAGAACGGGCGTGCCGCAAGTTGCACGGGATGCGGTTAACCGAGTGGGCTTCAGTGGTTTGCTATTCCGAATGTATTCATGCAAACTGTGCGCGCCCGATGCGGTAATCGCAGGGAATATTTGACGCTGACAGAACTGGATGGGCATGGCAACCGACTACGACGCACCCCGCAAGACCGACGACGACTCCGAGTCGATCGAGGCTCTCAAGGAGCGCGTCCCGGACAAGACGTCGGGGTCGATCGACAACGACGACGCCGACAACCCCGGCAGCTTCGAGCTGGCGGGCGCCGACCTCTCGGACCTCGACCTCGATGTCGTGGTCCTGCCGCCGCAGGCCGACGAATTCACGTGCGTGAACTGCTTCCTCGTGAAGCACCGCTCGCAGATCGACCACGACACGAAGCTCGGCCCTATTTGCCTGGAGTGCGCTGCCTAGTCGCCTCGAGCGCGGCGGCGAGAGCCGCCGGGTTCCGGGTGGACACGAGCCAGTACGGGGTGGGGTCGTCGACATCGTCGACCCCCACCTTGAGTACCGGGTCGACCCAGCCGCGAATGAGCAGGTAGGCGCGCGCGTCGAGTCGCTGGCCGCGTTGGACGCGGGCCTCGTCGCCGCTGAATCCCGCCACGTCGCCCACGAGCGCAAGCGGCAGCCGTGCCTTGCCCGCCACGAACTCCGTGTCGGTGACCTCGACCACGGGAGAACCGAGCAGCAGGAGCCCGACGCATCCTAGATAGAGCACTATCGCCACGATGATGCCCGCGGTGGTGTTGATCGGCAGGAACACGAGCAGGCTCGCGGGGATGACGAGCGCCGTGCTGATGAACAGCCAGGGTGCGGGCCAGAGTCGTTCGCGGTAGTGGGTCACGCGTTCTATTAGACACTGAGTTCACTGGGGGTTCAGCGTTCTGCACTACCCTCGTCACGTGGTCGAGAACGTCGAAGTGCTCATCGCCTCGGGTGAGGTGCCGGTCTACGCGCACCCCGGGGATGCCGGCGCAGACCTGCATTCCGACGAATTCGTGGTGATCGCCCCAGGGGCGCGCGCCACCGTGGGCACCGGGGTCACCATCGCGTTGCCGAACGGCTTCGTCGCGTTCGTCGTGCCGCGCTCGGGCCTGGCGGCCAAGCACGGCATCACGATCGTGAACGCGCCGGGCACCGTCGACGCAGGCTACCGCGGTGAGATCAAGGTCACCCTCCTGAACACGGATGCCGCTGCGCCCTTCACCATCGAGCCCGGCGACCGCATCGCCCAGCTCATCGTCATGCCCGTGACCCGGGCGAGGTTCATCCCGGTGGAGACGCTGCCGGGCAGTCATCGTGGCGACGGGGGCTTCGGCTCGACCGGCGTCGCACAGCTATCAAAGGAGCTACTCCGTGAGTGATACCGAAGGCAGGGAGCTCGAGGGAGCCACGTCTGAGCAGCCGAAGTCGGCGCCCGCCGACCGCGCGACCGCAGGCCCGCTCGACGAGGGTGAGGCGAACGCCGTCCGCCCCTACGTCGACCTGGGCGGCGTGAAGATCCTGCCCCGCCCCGACCTGCAGCTGCGGCTCGAGGTCGAGGAGGGCAGCAAGCGCGTCGTCGCGGTCGGGCTCGACTACGCCGGCTCGACCCTGCAGGTGCAGCCGTTCGCGGCCCCCCGCAACAGCGGGCTGTGGCACGAGATCCGCCAGCAGATCATCGAGCAGATCCAGAAGCAGGGCGGCACCACCCAGGTGGTCGTCGGCAAGTTCGGTCCGGAGGTGCTCGCCGAGATCCCCGTGGCCGCCGGCCAGCCCGGTGGCAGCCGTCTCGCGCGGTTCATCGGCGTCGACGGCCCGCGCTGGTTCCTGCGCGGCGTCATCGCCGGCGAGGGAGCAGTGAACGCCGAAGCGGCCGAGCAGGTCGAGGACCTCTTCCGCTCGATCGTCGTCGTGCGCGGTACGACGCCCATGCCGCCCCGCGACCTCATCCCGCTGCACATGCCCGCGACGGGCTCGCCCGTGGAGCAGGCATGACCGACGCACCCGGGGACGACCCCAACCTCACACCGCTCGGCGAGTCGCTCGCCGAGGCCGCGAAGAAGTCGGGCTTCGGCGCTGTCGAACCGGGCGAGGCGCCCACGTCGGGGGCCCTGCTGAAGGCCATGGGCGGCGTGCGCGGCCTGGTGGAGTCGATCCTGCCGGGCCTCGCCTTCCTGGTGATCTACACCATCACCCAGGAACTCGTGGTCTCGGTTCTCGTGCCGGTGGCGCTGGCTGTGATCTTCGTGATCGCGCGGGCCATCACGCGCACCCCGTGGACCTCCGCCCTCGCCGGTGTCATCGGCCTCGCGCTCTCCGCGGGCCTCGCGCTCATCACGGGCAATGCCGCCGACAACTTCGTGCTGGGGTTCTTCCTCAACGGCGCCTTCCTGCTCGCCCTCGTGGTGAGCCTCCTCGTGCGCTGGCCGCTCATCGGCGTGATCGTCTCCCTGATCCGCAGCGAGGGCGGCGCCTGGCGCGAGGATCGCGCGAAGTTCCGTGTCGCGTTCATCGCGTCCGTGCTCTGGATCGGGCTCTTCGCGCTTCGGCTCGGTGTCGAACTGCCGCTGTACTTCGCCGACAACACCGCGGCGCTCGCCACCCTCAAGCTGATTCTCGGCGTGCCGCTCTACGCGGCGATGCTGTGGGTCACCTGGCTTCTCGTGCGTACGGTCTATGCGCGGCCTGAGCGCGAGTGAGGTAGCCGAACGGGTCGCGCGCGGGGAGACCAACGCGGCCAAGCCGACGACCTCCCGGCCGCTCTGGCACATCGTCCGTGACAATGTCTTCACGCTCTTCAACGCGATCCTCACGGTCTGCTTCCTCGTCATCGCCCTCTTCGGCGACCTGCGCGACGGGCTGTTCTTCGTCATCGTCGTCGCGAACTCGCTCATCGGCATCGTGCAGGAGGTGCGCGCCAAGGTCGCGCTCGATCGGCTCGCGCTGCTCGCCGCGCCGGTCGTGGCCGTGCTGCGCGACGGGGAGGTCGCGCTGCTGCATCCGGGCGATCTCGTACTCGGTGACACGGTCGTGCTGCGCTCAGGCGACCAGGTGGTCGCCGACGGCACCGTGCTCGATGCCGTCGACCTGAGCGTCAACGAGTCGTTGCTCACCGGCGAATCGGAGCCCGTCGTGAAGGCCGAGGGCGACCCGGTGCTCTCGGGTGCTCTCGTTGCGGGCGGCACGGGCCACGCGGTGGTCACCGCGGTGGGAGTGCACTCGTACGCCAACCGACTGACCGCGGAGATCCGCCGGCACTCGCTCGCCCAGTCCGAGTTGCGCGCGGCGACCAACCGCATCCTCGTCTACATCTCGTGGGCGCTCGGGCCGATCGTGCTCGTCGTCATCGGCAGCCAGTTCCTCGCCGGCCGGTTCGATGTGCAGGCGTTCGTGGACGGCCGCTGGCGCGAGACCCTCATCGGCATCGTCGCGAGCGTGGTCGGCATGATTCCCGAAGGGCTCGTGCTGCTCATCAGCCTCGCGTTCGGGGTCGCGGCGATCCGCCTCGCGCGCCAGCGGGTGCTCATCCAGGAGCTCGCGGCCGTCGAGATCCTCGCGCGCGTGGATGTGCTGTGCCTCGACAAGACCGGCACGCTCACGAGCGGTGAGGTCGCCTTCCTGCGCGCCGACCCGATCGCCGTCGATGCGCACATGGATGCCGCGCTCTCGCTCTTCGCGCGCGTCGACGAGGCCAACGCAACGGCGGCCTCCCTCGGGGCGACGTTTCCCGAGGTCGGTGCCGTGGCCGGGCAACGGCTCCCGTTCGCGAGCCGACGCGCGTTCAGCGCGCTGGAGTGCACGGTCGACGCCGCGACCACCACGTGGGTGCTCGGTGCTCCGGAGCGCGTGCTGTCGGGGCATCCGGATGCCGCGGCTCTCGCCGCCAGCCACGCGGCCCAGGGCCACCGCACGCTCGCCCTCGCCCGCATCGAGGCGCTACCCGGCTCCGACGACCTCGAACTGGACGGCGTGACGCCCGTCGCGATCCTGCTCTTCGGTGAGACCGTGCGGGCCGATGCGGCGGCAACGCTCACCTACTTCGCAGAGCAGGGGGTGCGCTGTGTGGTCATCTCGGGAGACAACCCGGTCACCGTGGCGGCCCTGGCCGGCGACCTGGGTGTGGGGGAGACCTCGGTTGACGCCTCGACGCTGCACAGCGACGACGACCTGCGGGCGGCCCTCGCCGAGCACAGCATCTTCGGGCGGGTCACGCCGGATCAGAAGCGTGCGATGGTGCGCGTGCTGCAGGAGGACGGGCACACGGTCGCCATGACCGGCGACGGCGTGAACGATGCCATGGCGATCAAGGATGCCGACCTCGGCATCGCGATGGGCTCGGGCACGAGCGCGTCGAAGGCGGTTGCACGTCTCGTGCTGCTCGACAACGAGTTCTCCCGCCTGCCCAACGTGCTCGGCTACGGCCGGCAGGTGATCGCGAACGTGGAGCGCGTGGCGAACCTGTTCCTCGCCAAGACCGTGTACGGCATCGTGTTCGCCGTGGCGTTCGCCGTGCTGCTGTGGCAGTTCCCGTTCCTGCCGCGCCAGCTCACGCTCGTCTCGACGCTCACCATCGGGATTCCGGCGTTCTTCCTCGCGCTCGCCCCCAACCGGCGCATCTACCATCCCGGCATCCTCGGCCGCCTCCTGCGCTACGCGGCACCGACCGGCCTCATCGCGGCCGCCACGACCATCGGTGCGTTCGCCATCCTGCGGGTGCTCGTCGACGCCGATCAGGCGCGCTCGGTCACGACGGTCGGCCTCTGGATCACGGCGTTCTGGATCCTGTGCGTTCTGACCCGGCCGCTCGACCGCTGGCGGGCACTCCTGCTCGCGGCCATGGTCGCGGTGTTCCTCTTCGCGGTCACGGTGCCGTTCGGGCGCGACTTCTTCGCCATGCCCGTGCGGTTCGAACCCTCGCTCCTCGTGGGGCTGGCCGCGGGTGCCGCCGGCGCTGTCGCCGTCGAGTTGTTCTATCGCGGCGCGCGGCGGCGCGGCCTCATCTACGACCGGGTGTAGGTGCTAAAGTATCTTGATATCAAGATACTTTTGATGTGCCACGGTTTAGGCTTGCCTTGCTAGCCGCGGGCCCATCGGGCAGCAAGTATTGCACTGCGTCGTATAGGTGCAGTGTCAGCAAGGGAGACGACATGTCAGCAGTGAACAGCTTCGGGTCGAAAGACATCCTCACCGTCGGGTCGACCGACTACGAGGTGTTCCGGGTAGACAAGGTCCCCGGTTACGAGAAGCTGCCGTTCAGCCTCAAGGTGCTGCTCGAGAACCTGCTGCGCACCGAGGATGGCGCGAACGTCACCAAGGAGCAGATCCAGGCCCTGGGCTCGTGGGTGCCCACCGCCGAGCCCGACACCGAGATCCAGTTCACTCCCGCGCGCGTCGTGATGCAGGACTTCACCGGCGTGCCCTGCATCGTCGACCTCGCCACCATGCGCGAGGCGATGAGCGCCCTTGGCGGCGACCCCACGAAGATCAACCCCCTCGCCCCGGCCGAGCTCGTCATCGACCACTCGGTGATCGCCGACCTCTTCGGCTCCGAGAACGCCCTCGAGCGCAACGTCGAGATCGAGTACGAGCGCAACGGCGAGCGCTACCAGTTCCTGCGCTGGGGCCAGACCGCGTTCGACGACTTCAAGGTGGTGCCCCCGGGCACCGGCATCGTGCACCAGGTGAACATCGAGTACCTGGCCCGCGTCACGTTCACCCGCACCGTCGGCGGTGCCCTGCGTGCGTACCCCGACACCTGCGTCGGCACCGACTCCCACACCACCATGGTCAATGGCCTCGGCGTGCTGGGCTGGGGCGTCGGCGGCATCGAGGCCGAGGCCGCGATGCTCGGCCAGCCCGTCTCGATGCTCATCCCCAAGGTCGTGGGCTTCAAGCTCAGCGGCTCGATCCCCACCGGTGTGACGGCCACCGACGTCGTGCTCACCATCACGCAGATCCTGCGCAAGCACGGCGTGGTCGGCAAGTTCGTCGAGTTCTACGGGGAGGGCGTGGGCGAGGTCCCGCTCGCCAACCGCGCGACCATCGGCAACATGAGCCCCGAGTTCGGCTCGACCGCCGCGATGTTCCCCATCGACGATGTGACGCTCGACTACCTGCGCCTCACGGGCCGCAGCGACGAACAGGTCGCGCTCGTCGAGGCCTACTCGAAGCTGCAGAAGCTGTGGCACGACCCGGCCGCCGAGCCCGTGTTCAGCGAGTACCTCGAGCTCGACCTTGCGACGGTCGTCCCGTCGATCGCCGGCCCGAAGCGCCCGCAGGACCGCGTGGAGCTCAGCAGGGCGAAGACCCAGTTCGAGCTCGACCTCAACGACTACGCGACGCAGGACCTGTCGAAGGTCGACGCGGCGGTCGAGGGCAGCTTCCCGGCATCCGACCCGATCGGCTTCACGCCGCAGGACGAAGACACCGCGCACGAGCTGTCGCACAGCCACGTGTCGCACGCGCCGGCATCCGTGTCGAAGCCCGTGGGTGTCACGCTGCAGGATGGAACGAAGTACACGCTCGACCACGGCGCCGTCGCGGTCGCGGCGATCACGTCGTGCACGAACACGTCGAACCCGAGCGTCATGCTCGCCGCAGGCCTCCTCGCGCGCAACGCGGTGAAGAAGGGCCTCACGTCGAAGCCGTGGGTCAAGACCACGCTCGCTCCCGGTTCGAAGGTCGTCACCGACTACTACGCCAAGGCTGGTCTGACGGGCGACCTCGAGGCCCTCGGCTTCTACACCGTCGGCTACGGCTGCACGGTCTGCATCGGCAACACGGGTCCGCTCATCGACGAGGTCACGGCGGCCATCAACGAGAACGACCTGGCCGTGACGGCAGTGCTCTCGGGCAACCGCAACTTCGAGGGCCGCATCAGCCCCGACGTGAAGATGAACTACCTCGCGTCGCCGCCCCTCGTGATCGCGTACGCCCTCGCCGGATCGATGAACTTCGACTTCGAGAAGGACTCGCTCGGCACCGGCAGCGATGGCAACGAGGTCTACCTCAAGGACATCTGGCCCGACTCGGCAGAGGTGCAGCGCACCATCGACTCGTCGATCGACACCGCGATGTTCACCAAGGAGTACGGCGAGGTCTTCGATGGCGACGAGCGCTGGCGCTCACTGCCGACGCCCGACTCCGAGGTGTTCGAGTGGGATGCGAACTCGACCTACGTGCGCAAGCCCCCGTACTTCGACGGCATGACGATCGAGACCACGCCCGTGGCATCCATCACCGGTGCTCGCGTTCTCGCGACGCTGGGCGACTCGGTCACGACCGACCACATCAGCCCGGCCGGCTCGATCAAGGCCGACAGCCCCGCGGGCAAGTACCTCATGGAGCACGGCATCGAGCGCAACGACTTCAACTCGTACGGCTCGCGCCGCGGCAACCACGAGGTGATGATTCGCGGCACGTTCGCGAACATCCGTCTCAAGAACCAGCTGCTCGACGGTGTCGAGGGCGGGTACACCCGCGACTTCACGCGGCCGGATGCCCCGCAGTCGTTCATCTACGACGCCGCACAGAACTATGCGGCGCAGGGCACCCCGCTCGTGATCCTCGGCGGCAAGGAGTACGGCTCGGGCTCGAGCCGTGACTGGGCTGCCAAGGGCACGTCGCTCCTGGGCGTCAAGGCGGTCATCACCGAGAGCTTCGAGCGCATCCACCGTTCCAACCTGATCGGCATGGGCGTGCTTCCGCTGCAGTTCCCCGCCGGCCAGACCTGGGCGTCACTCGGGCTCGACGGCACCGAGGTCATCGACATCGCCGGTGTCGAGGAGCTCAACGAGGGCCGCACGCCGAAGACCCTGCACGTGACTGCGACCTCGACGAGCGGCAAGCCGACCATCGAGTTCGACGCCGTGCTGCGCATCGACACCCCCGGTGAGGCCGACTACTACCGCAACGGCGGCATCCTGCAGTACGTGCTCCGATCGCTCGTCTAACGGCTGGGCGCGCGGCGGCTCGTCGCGCGCCCGACCGGATGCCCGGGCTCGCCCCGCTCGACGTGAATGTTCGACGATCGAAAGGTATTGTCGAACCATGACGTTGCTCGACGGGATCACCGGCCCACGCGACCTCGACGCACTCTCACCCGACCAGCTCGTGCAGCTTGCCGCGGAGATCCGTGAGTTCCTCGTGCGAGAGGTCTCGAAGACGGGTGGCCACCTCGGCCCGAACCTCGGTGTCGTCGAGCTGACCATCGCCATGCACAGGGTGTTCGACTCGCCCAACGACGCGATCGTGTTCGACACCGGCCACCAGAGCTATGTTCACAAGCTCCTGACGGGCCGTCAGGACTTCAGCAAGCTCCGCGAGGAGGACGGGCTCGCTGGCTACCCGCAACGGTCGGAGAGCCCCCACGACATCGTGGAGAGCTCGCACGCCTCGAGTTCGCTGAGCTGGGCAGACGGCATTTCGCGCGCCTTCACGATGACGGGCCACGCCGATCGCCACGTCGTCGCGGTCGTGGGCGACGGCTCGCTCACGGGCGGCATGACGTGGGAGGCGCTCAACAACATCAGTGACGACAACAGCCGCAACCTCGTCATCATCGTCAACGACAACGGGCGCTCCTACGCCCCGACCATCGGCGGCATGGCGCACTTCCTCAACGACGTGCGCACTCGGCGGTCGTACCGCAACCTGTACTCCACGAGCCGCCGCTTCTTCCACGCCTTCGGAGCGCCCGGCCGCGCGCTGTACCGCGGCATCCGCGGCGGCACGCACGGCTTCCTCTCGCGTCTGACGAACAACGAGTCGCTGTACTCCAACCTCGACATCAAGTACCTGGGGCCCATCCACGGCCACGACATCGCCGCCATGACCGAGGCGCTCGAGCAGGCCAAGCGCTACGGCGCCCCGGTCATCGTGCACGCGATCACCGAGAAGGGCCGCGGGTACCAACCAGCCCTCCTCGACACCGCGGACCAGTTCCACGCCGTCGGACAGATCGACCCCGAGACGGGCGAGCCGATCGAGGTCGCGAGCAAGCCGTCGTGGACGAGCGTCTTCGCCGACGAGATACTCCATCTCGCCGAGGGCAACGACCGACTCGTGGGCATCACCGCGGCCATGCTGCGCCCCACGGGCCTGCACAAGTTCGCCGAGCGCTTCCCCGGGCGGGTGTTCGACGTCGGCATCGCCGAGCAGCACGCGATGACGTCGGCGGCGGGCCTCGCCTTCGGCGGCATGCACCCCGTGGTCGCGATGTACGCGACGTTCGTGAATCGCGCGTTCGACCAGGTGCTCATGGATGTCGCGCTGCACAAGGCCGGCGTCACCCTCGTACTCGACCGGGCCGGCGTCACCGGGCCCGACGGTCCCAGCCACCACGGCATGTGGGACCTCGCGATCCTGCAGGTCGTGCCCAACATCCGCATCGCTGCGCCCCGCGACGCCACGCGCCTGCGGGAGGAGCTGGGGGAGGCCGTCGTCGTCGAGGACGGCCCGACCGTCCTTCGCTTCTCGAAGGGCAGCGTGGGCACCGAGTACGACGCCGTGCGCCGCACCGACGACGGCGTCGACGTGCTCCGCGAGGCCCCGCACAAGGACGTGCTCATCGTCACCGTGGGGCCGATGGCGAAACTCGGCCTGCAGGTGGCGGAGCGCCTCGCCGCGCAGGGGATCGGCGCGACCGTGATCGATCCGCGCTGGGTGGTACCCGTGCCGCAGAGCGTCATCGACATCGCGGCCGAGCATCGACTCGTCATCACGATCGAAGACGGCGTTCGCGTGGGCGGCATCGGCACGCGCATCCGTCAAGACCTCCGCGCCGCCAGTGTCGACACCGCGGTGACCGAGCTCGGACTGCCCGACCAGTTCCTGCCGCACGGCAGCCGCGAGTACATCATGGAGATGGTCGGGCTCACTCCCCAGGCGATCTCCCGCGACGTGGTCGCGCAGGTGCTCGGCAGCAAGATCCCGGTGGCGCGACCGCTGCCGTCGGAGAGTGATTCGCTGCACGAGCAGAGCGAGGTTTGACTTAGAGCGCACTCTAAGTTCTAGCCTGAGGCTATGACCATCACGGATGCCCGCCTCGCGATCTCCGAAGTGGCGCAGGCCACCGGCCTCTCCACGCACACCCTGCGCTACTACGAGCGCGCCGGGCTCATGCTCGACCCCGTGGACCGCGCATCCTCCAGCCACCGCCGCTACTCACCGGGCGACGTGACCTGGGTCGAGTTCCTCACCAAGCTGCGCTCGACGGGCATGCCCATCGCGACGGTCCGCGAGTACGCGGAGCTCGTGCGCCGGGGCGACTCGACCACCGCAGACCGCCTCGAACTGCTGGGCCGGCACCGCGTCGCCGTGCTCGCCCAACTCGACGAGATCACCAAGAGCCTCACGGCGATCGACAAGAAGATCGCCCTGTACAAGGAGAAGGCAACACACGCATGAAGAAGATCACACTGGGAACGAACGGCCCCGAGATCGGACGGATCGGGCTCGGCCTCATGGGCATGAGCGCGTTCTACGCCGGCGCCGGAGAAGACGACGAGCGCTCGATCAAGACCATCCACCGCGCCCTCGAGCTCGGGGTGACGTTCCTCGACACCGCCGAGATCTACGGCCCCTACATCAACGAGGAACTGCTCGCCCGCGCCATCGCGGGCAAGCGGGAGCAGGTGGTGATCGCGACCAAGTTCGGCACGATCCAGCACCGCACCGACGGCAGCCGCGGCATGGACGGCAGCGTCGAGAACCTGCGGCTCTCGGTGGAGGGGTCGCTCACGCGCCTCGGCACCGACTACATCGACGTCTACTACCAGCACCGGATGGACCCCGGGACCCCGATCGAGGAGACCGTCGGCGGGCTCGCGGAGCTCATCGCCGAGGGGAAGATCCGCGGCTACGGACTGTCGGAGGCAGCACCCGAGACGATCCGCCGGGCGCATGCCGTGCATCCTGTCACCGCGGTGCAGACCGAGTACTCGCTGTGGTCGCGCGACCCGGAGGCGCAGATACTGCCGACCCTGCGCGAGCTCGGTATCGGCTTCGTGCCCTACTCGCCGCTCGGTCGCGGCTTCCTGACGGGGGCGATCCGCTCGGTGGAGCAGCTGGGGGAGGGCGACTTCCGCCGCAGCAACCCGCGCTTCGAGGGCGACAACCTCGAGGCGAACATCCGTATCGTCGAGCAGGTCGACGCGGTCGCAGCAGAGCTCGGAGCCACGCCGGCTCAGGTCGCGCTCGCGTGGCTGCTCGCGCAGGGCGACGACATCGCGCCGATCCCCGGCACCAAGCGCATCGAGTACCTCGAGGAGAACGTGGGTGCCGACGCACTCACGCTGAGCCCGGCCCAGCTCGAGACGCTGGGCGCCCTCCCGGCCGCGGCGGGGGACCGCTACGCGGACATGTCCCCGCTCAACCGCTGACCGGTGATCGAGCGGAGCCGAGATCTCGGCTCCGCTCGATCAGCGATGAACTGCTACTTGACCCCGACGATCTTGGGGTGGTGGAACGTGTCGCCGAAGGCGCGCTCCGAGGCTCCGACACGGTCGAGGTACGGCGTGACGCCGCCCATCTGGAACGGATAACCCGCACCCAGGATGAGGCACAGGTCGATGTCCTCCGCCGCCGCGACCACCTGGGTCTCGAGCATGCGGTGGATCTCGTCGGCCAGGCCGTCCTCGATGCGCTTCTGCAACTCGGCGGCCGTCATCGGCGTCGTGCCGCCCTTGACGATCTCGAGCGCCTTCTTGTCGATGCCCTTGATCTTGCCCTTGGAGTCGCGCTCGAAGATGTGCCCGAGCTCGGCGAGCTTGTGCAGGTTCGCGCTCTCGAAGAAGCGGTCGGGGAACGCGGCGTGGTGCGTGTCGAGCACGTGCGCGCCCACCTTGAGGCCGACGAGCTCGAGCAGCTCGAACGGGGTCATCGGCAGTCCGAACGGTCGCGTCGACTCCTCCACGACCTCGAACGGCGTGCCGGTGTCGACCGCGTGCATGGCCTCGCCGAGAACCTTGGCGAGGATACGGTTGACGACGAAACCGGGGGTGTCGGTGGTGATCACGGCGTTCTTGCGCAGGTTCTGCGCGGTGACCATGGCCGTCGAGAGTGCGACATCGGTGGTCTTCGGCGTCTTCACGACCTCGATGAGCGGCATCACCGCAACCGGGTTGAAGAAGTGGAAGCCCACGACGCGCTCGGGGTTCTTGAGCTTCGCGCCGATCTGCTCCACCGAGAGCGACGACGTGTTCGTGGCGAGGATCGCCTCCGGGGAGATGTACTGCTCGACGTCGGCGAACACGTTCTGCTTCGCCTCGAGCTCCTCGAAGATCGCCTCGATCACCCAGTCGCAGTCAGCGAAGTCGGCCTTGTTGGTCGTGCCGCTCACGAGTGCCTCGAGCCGGTTCGACTCGTCCTGCGAGATGCGACCCTTGGCGAGGAGGTCGTGGATCTCCTTGTGGATGTAGGCGACACCCTCGTCGACGCGGCCCTGGTCGAGGTCGGTGATGACGACGGGCACCTGCAGTCGGCGCACGAAGAGCAGCGCGAACTGGCGCGCCATCAGGCCCGCGCCGATCACGCCCACCTTGGTGACCTTCTGCGCGATCGCCTTGTCGGGTGCGCCGGCCGGGCGCTTGGCCCGCTTCTGCACCAGGTTGAACGCGTAGATAGAGGCGTGGAACTGGTCGCCCGAGATGAGGTCGGCGAGTGCGTCGTCCTCGAGCGCGAAGCCCTCGGCCTTGGTGTTGCTCTTGGCGGCCTTGAGCAGCTCCAGCGCGCGGTAGGGCGACTTCGCGACCTTGCCGATGCGGCTCTCGAGGGTCTTCTGGGCGATGCCGATGGCGATGTCCCACTTGGCGACGCGCTCGATCTTGCCGGGCTCGTGCGGCCGCTTGACCTTGATCTTGCCGTTGATCACGCCGTCGGCCCAGGCGATCGACTCCTCGAGGAAGTTCGCCGAGCCGAACATCGCGTCGGCGATGCCGAGCTCGAACGCCTGCGGGCCCTTGAGCATGCGGTTGTTCTTGAGCGGGTTCGAGATGACGACCTCGAGCGCGTTCTCGATGCCGATGAGGTTCGGCAGCAGCCAGGCGCCGCCCCAGCCCGGGATGATGCCGAGGAAGACCTCGGGGAGCGCGAGCGCCGGAACCGTCTCGTCGATGGTGCGGTAATCGGAGTTGAGGGGGATCTCCACGCCGCCGCCGAGCGCGAGCCCGTTGATGAACGTGAACGACGGCACACCGAGCGTGCTCAGCTTCCCGAGCGCCCAGTGGCCGAGCTGTGCCATCTTCTTGCCGGTCTCGCGGTCGGGGATGTCGCTGACCTTGGAGAGGTCGGCGCCAGCTGCGAAGATGAACGGCTTGCCGGTAATGGCGACGCCGTGGATCTCCTTCGCCGCGGCCCTCGCGGCGAGCCCGTCGAGGGTCGCCGCGAACTCGACGAGGGTCTTCGGGCCGAGCGTCGAGGGGCGCGTGTGGTCCTTCCCGTTGTCGAGCGTCACGAGCGCGAGCACCTTGCCGCCCGAGATCGGGATGTCACGCACGTAGGAGTGGGTGATCACCTCGTCCGGGTCGAGAGAGGCGAGCTTGTCGAAGTCTGCGGCGGTCGTTGCCATTACTTGGCTCCCTTGTAGTTCGGGTTCTCCCAGATGACGGATCCGCCCTGGCCGAGGCCGATGCACATGGCCGTGAGGCCGTACCGCACGTCGGGGCGCTCGGCGAACTGGGCGGCGAGCTGGATCATGAGGCGCACGCCGGAGGAGGCGAGCGGGTGGCCCATCGCGATGGCGCCGCCCCACTGGTTCACGCGGGGGTCGTCATCGTCGATGCCGAAGTGGTCGAGGAGCGACAGTACCTGCACGGCGAACGCCTCGTTGAGTTCGAAGAGGCCGATGTCGTCGATGGTCAGCCCCGCCTTGCGCAGCGCCTTCTCCGTCGAGGGCACCGGACCGATGCCCATGATCTCGGGCTCGACGCCCGCGAACGCGAAGCTCACCATCTTCATCTTCGGGGTCAGGCCGAACTCCTTGGCGGCAGAGGCCGAGGCGATGATGGAGGCCGTCGCGCCGTCGTTGAGGCCCGACGAGTTGCCCGCGGTCACGCGGCCGTGCGGGCGGAACGGGGTCTTGAGCGCGGCGAGTCCCTCGAGGGTCGTCTCGGGGCGCAGCGCCTCGTCGCGGGTGGCGAGGCCCCAACCCGACTCGCTCCGCGTGGCGACGGGGATGAGGTCGGGCTGGATCTTGCCGTTGTCGTACGCGGCGGCCGCCTTCACCTGCGACGCCATGGCGAAGCGGTCCGCGCGCTCCTTGGTGAGCTGCGGGAAGCGGTCGTGGATGCGCTCCGCGGTGTTGCCCATGTTGAGGGCCTCACCGCTCACGAGCTTCTCGGCGAGGAAGCGCGGGTTCGGGTCTGCGCCGAAGCCCATCGGGTGGCGGCCCATGTGCTCGACGCCGCCGGCGATGCCGATGTCGTAGGCGCCGAAGGCGATCGCGCCCGCGATGGTCGTGACCGAGGTCATCGCACCCGCGCACATCCGGTCGATGGCGTAGCCCGGAACGGACTTCGGGAGGCCCGCAAGCAGGGCCGCGGTGCGACCGAGCGTGAGGCCCTGGTCGCCGGTCTGGGTCGTCGCGGCGATGGCCACGTCGTCGAAGCGGTCCTTGGGGATGCTGGGATTGCGCTCGAGGAGTCCGATCATGGCCTTGACGACGAGGTCGTCCGCCCGGGTGTTCCAGAACATTCCCTTTTCGCCGGCCCGCCCGAATGGGGTGCGAACCCCATCGACGAATACGACATCAGAATTCAGGGCCACAGTGCCTCCACAGATCGTCTTGCGTGTTTCCTCAGCCTAGGCTCGCCTAAAACACGGGAGGAATCGTTTGATTCTTCCTACGAAGCTGTGTCGGGAGCGTCCTCCACGGGTTGGCTGGCCTCTACAAAGGCATCGGCGATTACCTGTGCCGTAGCGTCAAGCTGCCAGTCGCGGGCGCCGTACTCGCGCAGCGCCTGCGACACCGTCTCGACATCGACAGGGGTCGGCGGGGTCCACGCAAGGCGGCGCAGCAGCTCGGGCGTGAGCAGGTTCTCGACCGGGATGGAGCGCTCCGTGGCGATCTCGGTCACAGCGGCACGAGCGGCCTTGAGGCGCTTGTCGGCCTCGGGGTTCTTGTCGGACCACACCCGGGGCGGCGGCATGGTCTCGCCGGGCTGGCGCAGCACCGGGAGGTCGTCGCTGGCCATGCCCGCCTGGATGGCGTTCCACCAGCGGTCGATCTGCGACCGGCTTGCGCGGCCGGTGAACTCCTTGAGACCGGCGAGGTCGCGCTTCGTCTCGGGGAGCAGACGGGCGGCGGCGACGAGCGCGGAGTCGGGCACGAGGCGTCCGGGTGCCGTGTCGATCTCCCGGGCGTAGGCGTCGCGCGCCTGCCACAGCTCGCGCGCCACGGCGAGGTTGCGTCCGCCGCGGATCGCGTGCACCCCGCTGAGGCGGCGCCACGGCTCCTGGCGCACGATGACGAAGTCGCGAGTGAGGACCGACGCGAACTCCTGGTCCGCGATATCCGTCTTGCCGTCGCGCTCGAGCACCTCGGCGAGTGCCTCGCGCAGGTCGACGAGGAGCTCGACATCGAGGGCGGCGTAGACGAGCCAGGACTGGGGGAGCGGGCGGGTCGACCAGTCGGCCGCCGAGTGCTCCTTGGCGAGGTGGATGCCGAGGAGGTCTTCCACGACGGCGCCGAGGCCCACGCGCGGCAGGCCGGCGAGACGGGCGGCGAGCTCGGTATCGAAGAGGCGCGTCGGGTCGAGCCCGACCTCGCGCAGGCACGTGAGGTCCTGGCTCGCGGCGTGCAGGATCCACTCCTCGCCGGCGATGATGTCGTTCAGCTCAGCGAAGCTACCGATGGCGGGCGGGTCGAACAGGAAGGTGCCGGCGCCCCTGCGGAAGATCTGGATCAGGTAGGCGCGCTGGGAGTAACGGTAGCCGGATGCCCGCTCCGCATCGATCGCGATGGGGCCGCTGCCCGCGGCGATCGCGGCCACCGCCGCGAGGTACTCCTCGCGCGTATCGATGACGTCCACCTCGACATGCTCGGCCTGCACGGGGAGGGCGGGCGTCGGCTCCTCGGTGCTACTCACGTCCTGCTCGGCGCGCAGACAACAGGCTCACTCCTTCGATAGCCGGCGGAAGGCCGGCAAGCATGCACAACAACTCACCCCACCCTTCCACATGCGCGGCCAGGTCGGAGTCGTCCGGGGTCCACGAGGCGCGCAGTTCGACCTGGGCGCCATTGCCCTGGGCCTCCAGTTCGCCGAAACCGGTGGAGAGGATGCGCGTCGCGGTGCCGCTCGCGGAGGTGTAGCGGGCGCCGCGCGCCTCGAGGGCGTCGACCAGCCACGACCACGCGACATCAAGCAGGAACGGGTCGTCGCCCATCTCGGTCTCGAGCGGGGCCTGCGCGTAGCAGATGACACGGAATGCGCCGCCCCACGCGTCGGGCTCGTCGGGGTCGTAGAGCAGCACGAACCGGCCGGTGCCGAGTTCCGAGTCGCTGCCGTGGCGCGCCGGAGTGACATCGGCGGCGAGCGCGTACGACCACGGCGCGAGCGTGCCGGGTGCGGGGATCTCCGCGACGAGGAGCTCCGGGCGCGTTGCCGCGCGCTTGAGAGACCGCAGCGCGGCCTCAAAGGCGGGGGGAAGCGGGGTTCCCAGCAAGGGATCGGGCACGAGTGAAGATTAGGCTTCGTTGGGAGTTTACGGATAGAGGCACGCCGCTGGGCGTGCGGCAGGAGTCAACCATGGCCGATCAGGGCCGGCACAGGGATTCCGTGGCGGGGCGGATCGTCACGGGCACCGCGATCGGGGCGGGCGCGCTCGTTACGGGAGCGGCCATCACGGCGGGAGTCATCGCAGTGGTCTTCGCCCGCACGGTGATCACTCCGCCCACGAAGCGGCCGGAGGACGTGCACATCCTCGCCGTCGACGAGTCGACGATCACGCTCTCCGCGACGCTGGACTCGATGACCCCGGGCCAGTACAGCTTCTGGTTCGACCACGATCGCGGCCACGCCCGAGTGGGCGAGATCGTTGCGTACACCGCCGACACGGTGACGCGGCAACTGCTCGGGGTCGACCTCGGAAGTCTCGAGCACGCCACGCGCGGCAGGTTCAGTGGCTGGTTCTACCTGAGCCCGGCCGACCTCGACGTGCCCTTCGACGATGTCGAGATCGAGACGGAACTCGGGTCTGCCCCCGCGTGGTTCGTGCCGGCACCGAAGCGCTCGAGCGCGTGGATGATCGGTGTGCACGGTCGTGCGGTACGCCGGCAGGAGACCTTGCGCAGCGTGCCCGTCTTCCGCGAGGAGGGCTACAACTGCCTCCTCGTCTCGTACCGCAACGACGGCGACGCGCCCGGCACCGCCGACAATCGCTACTCGCTCGGCGATACGGAGTGGAAGGACGTCGAGGCGGCCATGCAGTACGCGCTCGACCACGGTGCGAAGAGCATCGTGCTCATGGGCTGGTCGATGGGCGGCGCGACCGTGCTGCAGGCCATCACCCGGTCGCCCCCCGCCGAGTACGTGCGGGGCGTCGTGCTGGAGTCGCCCGTCGTCGACTGGGTGACCGCTCTGCACTACCAGGGGATGGCCTACAAGCTGCCGAGAGTGATCCGGCTGGGCATCCTCACCCTGTTGAGCAGCAGGTGGAGCACGCTGATCACGGGTCAGGCCGTGCCGATCGACCTCAAGAGGCTCGACCTGGTCGCCCGCGCGAAGGAGCTCTCGAAGCCCATCCTCCTGCTGCACAGCGACGATGACGGCTTCGTGCCGTCGACGGCGTCGCGCGCGCTGGCCGTCGCCCGACCGGACATCGTGACCTTCGAGGAGTTCAGCACCGCGCGCCACACCAAGCTGTGGAACTACGACGCCGACCGCTGGAACGGTGCGATCAGGCGCTGGCTCGGGCGCCTGTGACCCAGCGCGCGTAGAGCGAGCTCTCGCCGTCGACGAGCAGGTGGCCGAGGGTCACCGCGACCTCGGCGAACTCCTCGACGCCGAACAGCGGCAGCGTCACGCCGGTCAGTCGCGGGCTCGTGGTGAGGCACACCTCGTCGACGAGTCCCGCGACGACGAACTGGCGGGCGAGGCCGGGCCCGCCCTCGCAGACTACGGATCTGAAGCCGTGGCCGTTGAGCGCGCCGAGGATCGCGGCGGCGGGCATCCGTGGGCCATCGACAGTGAGGATGTCTGCGCCGGGCAGTGACTGCCGCACGCGCTCGACCGCCCCGGGAGGGCAGACGACCACGATCGGGGGGCCGTCGCCCGCGATCTTGTGCCCTTCGAGGTCGCCGCTCGCGGTGACGACGGCAAGGGGTGCTCGCTTCGGCCGCACGTAGCCTTCCGCGCGAACGGACTGGGCGCCCACCACGACGACGTCGGCGAGTTCGCGGATGACCCCGAGGATGCGCCGGTCGGCCGGGCTCGTGAGCGTCTCGGAGGTGCCGTCTGAGCCCGCAGCGCTGCCGCTCACACTCGTGACGAGGTTGAGTCGCAGCCACGCTCCCGCGGGCGGGCGGTAGAAGTCGAGCAGGCGCTCGCGCGTGCCCTCGGCATCGAGTTCGAGACTCTCCAGCGGCCCCGGATGCACGCGCCGCAGGATCACGAGCTCAGCTTCTCCCGCACCTGCCGCTTGATGCGCGCGAGCATGGCGGTCATGCCACGGATGCGCAACGGGCTCACCGCCTCGGTGAGGCCGAGGCCCTGCGGGAAGTCGTCAGCGACCGCCAATACCTCGTCTGCGCTCAGCCCCGCGAGGCCCTGCGCGAGGATCGACGCGAACCCGCGGGTGGTGGGAGCTTCCTTCGGTGCCATCGCGAAGATGTGGACGATGTTCGCATCGTCCACCTCCACGAAGATGAACACGGGGGACTGGCACTCCTCCACGCGCTCGAACAGGTCCGGATGATCGGCATACCGCTCGGGCAGTGCGGGCAGCTCGTTGGAGAACTCCAGGAGCAACTGCAGTCGCTCCTTCACCGCGAGCCCGAGGAAGTCGTCTCGGATCTCGGCAAGCTGCTCGGGGAGGTCGGTCACCCGTCGAGTTTAGCGAGCGGCAGGAACGTCGCCGGGCTCTGCGCCCTTGACGATCGGCACGCGCACCGCCGAGCCCCACTCCGTCCACGAGCCGTCGTAGTTGCGAACGCCCTCGAAGCCGAGGAGGTGCGTGAGCACGAACCACGTGTGGCTCGAACGCTCGCCGATACGGCAGTAGGCCACGATGCTGTCGCCGTCCTTGAGTCCTGCCTCGTCGCGGTAGAGGGCGTTGAGCTGGTCGAGCGGGCGGAAGGTGCCATCCTCCGCGGCGGCCTTCGCCCAGGGGATGTTGACGGCGCTCGGAATGTGGCCCGCTCGCAGCGTTCCCTCTTCCGGGTAGGCGGGTGCAGTCGTGCGCTCACCGCTGAACTCCTCGGGCGAGCGCACGTCGATGAGCGGGTTGCCGAGGTGGGCGAGCACGTCGTCCTTGTAGGCGCGGATGGGGGCGTCATTGCGCTCGACCACGGGGTAGTCGACTGCGGTAGCCGACTCCGGGTCGGTCGTGTAGGCGCGGCCGTCGGCCTCCCACTTGGCGCGGCCGCCGTCGAGGAGGCGCACATCCTCGTGGCCGAAGAGCGTGAACACCCACAGCGCGTACGCCGCCCACCAGTTGTTCTTGTCGCCGTAGATCACGACCGTGGTGTCGCGCGCGATGCCCTTGGAGCCGAGGAGCTTCGCAAAGGCGGCGCTGTCGATGTAGTCGCGCTCGACCGGGTCGTTGAGGTCGGTGTGCCAGTCGATCTTGACCGCGGTCGGGATGTGGCCGGTCTCGTAGAGCAGCACATCCTCGTCGGATTCGACGACGACGAGGCCGGGCGTACCGAGGTGGGCTTCGAGCCATTCGCCCGACACGAGCCGCTCGGGGTGCGCGAACTGTGAGAACTGGGCTGCTGTGTCGACCTCGACGGCCATGGGTACCTCCGGTGGAATTGTGGGAGCTAGGGTTGAACGACCCCCTGACGACAACGTTACGCGTGACCCGAGCTTGCGCTGTAAGACTTCGACACATACCGAGGCTGATCCCATGAGTGCCCAACCTGGAAGCCTCCTTCAGCGTTCGCCGCAGTTGTCGGGTACCGAGATGGTCGCCCAGCTCGTGCCGCCGCGCCAGTTCGCGACCGCGACGCTCGACTCCTACCGGCCCGACCGCGACTACCCGTCGCAGGGCGCCGCCGTGGCCGCGATCCGCAATTTCATCGGCGGCTGGTCGGCAGCCAAGGGCGGCTTCTTCTCGCGCAAGAAGGCGCCGGATGCGCTGCCCGGCATCTACCTCGACGGCGGTTTCGGTGTCGGTAAGACCCACCTGCTCGCGGCACTGTGGCACGCGGCACCCGGTCGCAAGTACTTCGGCACCTTCATCGAGTACACGGCGCTCGTCGGCGCACTCGGGTATGCGGCATCCGTGGAGCTCTTCAGAGGCGCCTCGCTCGTCTGTATCGATGAGTTCGAGCTGGACGACCCGGGGGACACCCGGCTGATGTCGCGCCTGCTCGGCGCCCTCGCCGACACGGGCACCCGCATCGCCGCGACGTCGAACATGCCTCCCAACGCGCTCGGCGAGGGCAGGTTCGCCGCCCAGGACTTCCTGCGCGAGATCGACTCCCTCGCCGCCCGGTTCGAGATCCTGCGCATCGACGGACTCGACTACCGCCGCCGTGATGTCGAGGCGCACGCGATCGTGAGCACGGATGCCGCAGCCGACGTGAGGGCGGTCGATGGCGTCACGACGCTCGACGACTTCGACGCCGTCCTCGCCCACCTCGGGAGTGTGCACCCCTCCCGCTACGTGAAGCTCGTCGACGGACTCTCGGCCATCGGCCTCACGAACGTGCACCAGTTCGCGAACCAGACGGACGCCCTCAGGTTCGTGGCCTTCGTCGACCGCCTCTACGACGCGCAGGTGCGCATCGCCGCCGAGGGCACGCCGCTCGACCAGGTGTTCCCGGAGGAGATGCTCGCGGGCGGCTACCGCAAGAAGTACCTGCGCGCGGCGTCGCGGCTCATCGCGCTCACCAACGCTACGGAGTGATCCGCGCGTAGTGCCGGCTGCGCACTGCGGTGAGGGTACCGCCGATCACCGCTGCGGCGACCGACGCGATGAGCACGGCGAGTGTGACCTGATCCGCGACGTCGCCTTCGAAGGCGAGCTCGTTCATGAGCAGCGACACGGTGAACCCGATTCCGCCGAGACCTGCGACGGCGACGATGTCGGGCAAGGGCAGGCGGTCGCCGCCACCGAGGCGCTGGGCAAGGCCCGCCCCGACGGTGATGCCGACGAGCTTCCCGAGGGGGAGCGCAACGATGACCGCCCAGAATGCCGGGCTGAGGTCGGCGACGCTCGACGAGGGACGGGGAACGAGCGCCGCGACGAGGGCGAAGAGGGGCAGGATCGCCGTGTTCGACCAGGGTTCGAGCGCATGGCGCGCGCGTGCCGCCGGCGCGCCCGCCATCACGAGACCGAGCGCCACTCCTGCGATTGTCGGGTGGATGCCCGAGACGAGCACGAGCGCCCAGGCGGCCACCCCCAGAACGATGAGCACCGGCAGGGTCCATGCCCGCACCCGGTGGCTGAGCCAGCCGAACAACAGGATCACGGGGAGCGCGATCAGAAGCGGTATCGGCTGGAGGTCCGTGGTGAAGAACGCCGCGATGATGAGGATGGCGATGAGGTCGTCGATAACGGCAAGCGCCAGCAGTAGCGCCCGCACCCGTGCGGGCAGGTGCCGCCCGACGATCGCGAGCACCCCCAGCGCGAACGCGATGTCGGTGGCCGTGGGGATCGGCCAGCCAGCGTCGAGGTCGTTCCCGCGCACGATCAGGAGGTAGGCGAGCGCAGGCACGACGACGCCGCCCACGGCAGCGACCGTCGGCACGAGGGCCTTGGCGGGAGAGTCGAGCTCGCCGTGCCGGAGCTCGTGCTTGAGCTCGACTGCGGCGAGGAAGAAGAACACGGCAAGCAGGCCGTCCTTGATCCAGTGGCCCACGGTGAGGGGACCCAGCCCGAAAGACTCGATCTCGTGCGAGAGCGCCGCCGCGGGGGAGTTCGCGAGCACGAGACCAACCGCCGCGGCACCGAGAAGCAACAGCGCAGAGAAGCGCTCGGAGCGCAGGATTGCCATGTCTCCAGCCTAGGCGCCCGATTTCCCGGCCAATGCGGAGTGCGGGGAAACACGATGTTTACATTGGCCGGGGCCGCGTAACAGACCCGAAACACGGGGACACACCCGGCGAAATCTCCTCCCCCCAAACTGGGCTGCGTACCCGAGGTGCGGCCCTCCCGAGTGCGGGTCCTACGGTGCATCCTTCGCATGTAACAAAGAGAGGTTCACATAATGGATCAAGGCAATACCGCCTTCCTTCTGCTCGCAGCGGCGCTCGTGCTGCTGATGACACCCGGTCTGGCGTTCTTCTACGGCGGCCTCGTCAAGGCGAAGTCCGTCATCAGCATGATGATGATGAGCTTCGGCGCGATCGGCCTCATCGGCGTCCTCTGGGCGATCTACGGCTACGCGATCGCGTTCCCCACCGTCGAGGGCACCGCGCCGTCGCCGTGGATGTTCGACTCGAGCAACTTCCTGCTGTCGGGCGCCCTTGCCGACGCGGCCGCCCCTGCGGGTGACTACCCGACGCTCGCGTTCGTCGCCTTCCAGGCGACCTTCGCGATCATCACGGTCGCACTCATCTCGGGCGCGATCGCGGACCGCGCCAAGTTCGGCTCGTGGATGATCTTCGCCGGCATCTGGGCGACCGTCGTCTACTTCCCGGTCGCGAGCTGGGTGTTCAACTTCGGCCTCGCTGACGACGGCTCCTTCTCGTACGGCGGTTGGATCACGCACGGCCTGCAGGATGTCTTCGGCGTCGGCGTGATCGACTTCGCCGGTGGTACCGCGGTGCACATCAACGCCGGTGCTGCGGCTCTGGCGCTCGCGCTCGTCCTGGGCAAGCGCGTCGGATTCGCCAAGGGCATCACGGTTCCCCACAACCCGCCCTTCGTCCTCCTCGGCGCCGGTCTGCTCTGGTTCGGCTGGTTCGGCTTCAACGCCGGCTCCGAGCTCGCTGCTGACGGCACCGCTGCGGTCGCCTTCGTCAACACGCTCATCGCTCCCGCCGCGGCACTGCTCGGCTGGCTCGTTGTCGAGAAGATCAAGGACGGCAAGCCCACCTCCGTCGGTGCAGCCTCGGGTGCCGTCGCCGGCCTCGTTGCGATCACCCCCGCGTGTGGCTCGCTCACCCCGGGCTGGGCTCTCGTGCTCGGCGCTATCGCCGGCATCATCTGCGCTCTCGCCATCGACCTGAAGTTCAAGCTCGGCTTCGACGACTCGCTCGACGTGGTGGGCGTCCACCTCGTCGGTGGTCTTGTCGGAACCCTGTTCCTCGGGTTCTTCGCCAATGGCACCGGGCTCGTCTACGGCGCTGGCGGCGCGCAGCTGCTGGTCCAGGCGATCGCGGCACTCTCGGTGCTGGTCTACTCCTTCGTTCTCGCGTTCATCATCGGCTTCGTGATCGAGAAGACGATCGGGTTCCGCATCAAGAACGAGGACGAGATCGCCGGTATCGACCAGGTCGTCCACGGTGAAGAGGGCTACGTCCTCGCCGACGCCAAGGCGTAACGAGACAACACACAGTTGAAGGGTGCCGCTCGCTCGAGCGGCACCCTTTACTGTTTGTCGTGAGGGGGCCCGTTGAACAACTGGACCGTGGTTGCGGCATCCGTCGCCGCGATCCTCGTCGTGCTCGTGTGCCTCGCCGTGGTCGATGCCCGGATGCTCCCCGCCGCCCCCTGGCGCCGCTCTGTGCTGACCTCCCTCGCGTGCGCGGCGACCGGCGCCGTCGCGTGG
>CAIXMB010000150.1 GCA_903920435.1 uncultured Actinomycetes bacterium | reverse complement strand
CGCTCGTGCTCCAGCTCACCTCGCGGCCCCGGATCGTGAGCGCCAGCACCGAGCCCGCACCGTGGAGCTCGAGCGTGCCGTCGAGCGCGTCCGAGTGCGCGGGACGGAACTCGTCCATGCCCGCCGTCCACTCGACGAACGCGGGCCCGTCCTCGACATCGTGGAAGTCGTCGTGGTCGACGTAGTCGCGTGAGGTCATGGGGCTAGTCTCATCCCGCGCGGCGGGCGGGCGGGCATCCGTGCGGCAGTGCGTCGCCCCATGCCAAGCAGGGTGCACGCACGATCAAGCGCTAGCTCTTGAGGCCGCCGCTGAAGCCCTGGATGAACCGCTTCTGCATGATGAGGTACAGCACGGTGATGGGGATCAGGGCGACGATGAGCACCGCGAAGATGTTGTTCCAGTTGGTGACCAGCGAGCCGACGTAGCTGTAGACGACCACGGGCAGCGTCGCCGCTGTCGAGCCGTTGAGGAAGATGAGGGGCGTGAAGAAGTCGTTCCACACGATGATGCCGGTCATGATCGAGATGGTGCCGGTCGCGGGGGCGAGGAGCGGGAAGACCACCTGCCAGTAGGTGCGGAACGGCGAGGCGCCGTCGATGGTCGCGGCCTCTTCGTACTCGGTGGGCAGGGCGCGCACGAAGCCCCCGTACAGGAACACGGCGAGCGGCATGAGCATCGCGGTGTAGATGACGGCCATGCCCACCGGGCTGCCGAGCAGGCCGATGGCGCGGGCGCCGATGTACAGCGGCACGAGTCCGAGCTGGGCGGGAACGACGATGCCGACGAGCACCAGGTAATACAGGGTCGTGCTCAGGCGCGACAGGCGGCGGGTGAGCACGTAGGCGGTCGCCCCGCCGAAGATGATGAGCCCGATGACCGCGCCACCGGTGATCACGATGCTGTTGAAGAGCCCCACGAAGATGTTGCCCGAACCGCCGCTCTGGAAGATCTCGACGAAGCTGTTGAACGTCGGGTTCGTCGCAGGCTGGAACGCCGGCGTGCCGATCGCGTCGGCGCTCGTCTTCAGCGCCGTGTTGATGAGCAGGTAGAACGGCAGCAGCATGATGACCGCGACGATCCACATCAGGATCTCTTTGACGAGCGTGCCCTTGGTGTACCGGAACATTGCTACTTCTTCCTCGCGGCCGCGGCGTTGCGATCGCGTGTGATGAACAGCTGCAGAGCGGCAGCGGCGATAACGATGACGGTGAAGATGAGCGAGAGCGCGGCGCCGTAGCCGAAGTGGCTGTTCGCGAAGGTCTCGCGGTAGATGACCGTCGAGAGCGTGTCGGTGGCGCCGAACGGGCCGCCGCGCGTCATGCCCTGCACCTGGTCGAACACGCGCAGGCCGGTGGTCAGGGCGAGCGTCGTCGAGATGGCGACGGCGGGCTGGATGAGCGGGAAGGTGATGTGGCGGAAGCGCTGCCAGGCGCTCGCGCCGTCAATGGCCGCCGCCTCCTCGATCTCGATGGGGACCGTGGCGAGGCCGGCGAGGTAGATGATCATCGCCATACCGATGTTCTGCCAGACCATGACGGCGAGGATCGTGAAGATCGCCCACGTCGGGTCGGCGAGCCACGGCCGCTGCCAGCTCTCGAGGCCGATGGCCCCGAGCACGCTGTTGAACGGGCCGTCGACCTGGAAGATGAAGCGGAAGATGTAGGAGACCGCGAGCGGGCTCAGCACGACCGGCAGGAAGAGCAGCGTGCGAAGGATGTAGCGGCTCTTGATGCCGCGGTTGAGGGCGAGGGCGAAGATGAGGCCCACGACGTTCGTGATGATGAGGAACGAGATCGCCAGGAAGATCGTGTTGCCGATCGAGCCGAAGACCTTCTTGTCCCCGACGATCTTGACGAAGTTGTCGAAGCCGATCCAGTTGAACGATCCGATGCCCTTGAAGTCGGTGAAGGCGTAGGCGCCTCCGATGCTCGTGGCGACGTAGTGCACGCTCAGCACGGCGAGCAGTCCGGGGATCGCCCACCACCACGAGCCGTACCGCACGAGGGGCTTGCGGGGGCGGAGCCCGGACTTGCGTCCGGACTCCACCCGCGCGGTGCCGCGGGAATCGAGCGAGGTGTCCTGAGTGTGCGTCATTGCTCTCGTCAATTCCTCTGGCGTTTGGTTCTGTCGATCAGATGGAGCGAAGGGTTACCAGGCCGAGTCCATGGACTCGAGCACATCCTTCACCGTTGCCTGGCCCGTGAACAGACCCTGCACGCCGGTGCCGAGGTTGTTGTAGACCTCACCCGACTCCCAGCCCGAGTTCGGCAGCGCGTAGGTCTTGCCGTCGGTCAGGAGCTCCTTGACGCCGTCGTACTGGGGCGGCAGAGCGCCGAAGTCGGCGCCGACCACGGCCAGGTTGCCCGAGACACCGGGGAAGACACCGGCGCCGTCAGCGCTGGATGCGAAGTCGAGGAACTTCTTCGCGAGCGTGGGCGAGTCGGTCTTCGAGTTGATGCCGAGCGAGTAGTTCACGCTCGCCGAGACGATGTCGGCACCGGGGAACGGGTAGACGACGAACTGCGCGTTCGGGTTGGCGCCACCGAGACCGAATGCGGCGCCCGAGGGGATCGCACCGGCGTAGGAGAGCTCGCCGACCAGGTTGTTCGTGATGGTGTCGAACGTGCCGGCCTCAGGAGCCTCCTGGAAGCAGCCGGCCTCGTTCATCTCGAGGAAGCGGCCGAGGGCCTCGTTCCAGCCCTTGTCACCAGCGAACGTGACCTTGTCATCGAAGCGCTCGGTGTTGAACGTCGGGTCGGGTCCGTAGACCGTGTCGCCCGCCATCACCATCGAGAAGAAGCCGGTGTTCGGAACCATCGCGCCGGCGATCACGAAGAACGAGTGGCCGTTCGACTTGGCGGTCGCGCAGTCCTTGAGAAGCTGGTCGTAGCTGGTGGGGTACTCGTCGATTCCGTCGGCCTTCATGAGGGCGAGGTTGGCGACGATGCCCGCGACAGCGAAGTCGAGGCCCTGGGCGTAGACCTTGCCGTCGGACTCGAACTGGTCCTCGTTGCCCGCGGGGATCGTCGTCGCCGCGTTGGTGTCGTCGAGCGGGAGGAGGTAGCCGGCTTCGGCGAGCGTCAGGACGCTGCGGTCCTGGCCGCGGCCAGGCGCGAGCTCGAAGATGTCTGCGGCGTTGCCGGCCTGCAGCTTCGTGGTGAGGTTCTGCCCGTAGGTGTCGTTGCTGGTCTCCTCGACGGTGACCGTGTACTCCGGGTAGGCCTTCATGAAGGCGTCGGCGAGGGCCTTGTAGGGCGAGTCACCGGTCTCGGTGAGGGGCGCGGCGAGCGTGAGCTCGGTCGGCTCCTCTGCGGGAGCTGCGGGGGTGGAGCAGCCCGAGAGCACGAGAGCGCTCAGGGCGATGAAGGAGACTGCGACGGGTGCAAGTGCACGGCGCGCGATCCGGGTGTGCTGTGACATGGAGCAGACCTTTCTTGACGGCATTGTCAAGCTCCGGCGATCGCGGAGCGAGTCCCAACCCGGGGGCTGGTAATTCGAGCCTACTTACTTGCGCATGTTTGAGACATAAGGATTGGCTCTCCGGACATTTACGCCGTCGATAACCAACATTTCACCCGGCCCTTTGCTCAGAATAACGGGTGCTCGTTCGCAATCTCCTCGGGCATCCGCTGCAGCACGTCCCAGTGCTCGACCACCTTGCCGCCCTCGAGGCGGTAGATGTCGGCGACCGCCGCGACCGGGTTGCCCGGGAACGACGCCTTGATATGGATGAGCGCGTGATCCCCGTCGACGAGAATCCGCTGCACGTCGAACCGTGCGCCGGGCGTGGCGAACTTGTCGGTGAGCGCGGCGACCGCCGCCGCCCGGCCGTCGGCGATCGTCGGGTTGTGCTGGATGTAGTCCTCGACCACGAACTTCTCGAAGGCCGCCGGTACGTCTCGCTCGGTGTAGAAGAGGCGCGCGAACTCCTCGACTATGGCGCGGTTGCCGGTCACAGCCGGCTCGCCAGGGCGCGGGCCCCACGCACGGCGATGGCCATGCTCATGAGGGTGGGGTTCATCGAGGTGGCGGTCGGGATGAGACCGTTGCCTCCCACGACCAGGTTGTCGAAGCCCCACACGATGGAGTCGGGGTCGGCAACGGAGGTGCCGTCGTCGGCCTCCCCCATGCGCATCGTCCCTTGGTAGTGCAGGCTCGACCCGCTCGGCATGAGGCGCGGCTCGGCGATGAACGAGCCGAGCGACCCGCCCGCGCGCCGGAGCATGCTCGTCGCGAGTTCGACCTCGGCGTTCTCGGTGTCGGTCAGCTCGTAGCTGATCGTCATGTTCGGGAACCCGCGGTAGTCGAGCTCGGCGTCGTCGAAGGTCACGCCGTCCTCGTAGCGCGGGTGCTTGCGCAGGCCGTACCCCATGTTCACGTAGCCCCACCGGTTTCCCGCGTGCGGGTTGGCCGGGTCGAGCTGGAACGGCGGCACCTCCGCGTACATGACCTGCAGCGAGAACGGATGCCCCGGCTCCGCGTACGGGATGCGGTTGACCGCGGCCACCGGATCGGCCGGGTTGACCGAGCGCCGATCGAGCTCGCGGGCGAGGTCGTCCTCCGTCGCGAAGCGCTTCATCCGGTCCTCGTCGACGGCGACGGTCGTGATCACCACCGGGTGCTCGGTCAGGTAGTGGCCGAGCGCGCGCGGCCGGATGCCCGACGCCCACAGCAGCTGCGGGGAGCGGAAGGCGTCCGCGGCCACGATCACGGCGTCCGCCGCGAGCGTGTAGGTCTCGTGCGTGCGCAGGTTCTCGACGGTCACGCCAGTGGCGTGGCCGTTCTCGTGCTCGACGCGGCGGACGAGCGAGAGGTCGCGCAGCTCGAACCGCTTGGCCAGCGGTGACGCCGGGTCGAGTAGCTCGCCGAGCACCATGTCGGTGCCGGTCCAGCGCATCGAGCCGTCGGGCTGCGGGTCGCCGGCGACGGGCAGTGTGCTCGGCTGCACGGGGAGCTCGGAGAACTCCTCGGCCAGCAGCGCCCGGATCGCCCCGCCGATGGGCGAGTCGGCGAAGGCCGCGCTCTGCACGTGCAGGAGCTCCTCCGCGGTGTCGATGAGCTCCGACCACTCGGCGTCGGCGATGAAGGAGACCTTCTCGCTGCCCGAGGGGCGCGGCGTCGCGCACGTCCAGTGCGCGCCCATGCCGCCGACGTTCGTCGAGGCGGCGGCCGCCGGGAAGGTCGGCGCGTGGCCGGATCCCTCGCCGCCGAAATCGATGAGGTGGGTGCCCTGGCGTGCGGTGAACATGCCCTCGACCACGGTGCCCGCGGGGATGCCGAGCGACTCGCGCAGGGCTCCGGCCTGCGGGCCCTGGGAGAGCTCGCGCGCGCGGGCCTTCTCATCGGGGTCGGCGATGTTGCGCACGCTCTCCCCCGGGATCGGGGTGAGCTGCGGGCCTGCCTCGAGCATGACGACGCTCACGTCGGGATTCGACTCGAGCAGCACGCGGGCGTACGCGGCGCCGATGGGGCCGCTGCCCACGATCGCGACGGTGGTGGTTGATGACATGGTCTCTCCTTCGAAACGTCAGGCGGTCTGGGGTGCGGGTTCGGATGGGACCTCGGCAAGCGTCTCACCGCGGCCGTCCGAGAGTCGAGCGGCAGGCAGCAGCACGGCGGCGACGATGCCCGCGGCGTACACGAGGGCGAGCGCGGCGAACACCGGCGCGAGCGTCGACGCGTACACCGCCGCGACGTCGCCCTGGAGCGCGGTGGGCAGCCCGCGCACGAGGTCGGGGGTGAGCGTCGAGTGGTCGAGTTGGGCGGGCAGGCCCGCCGCGACACCGGCCGCGATGACCGCGCCGATGGTGGCAGCGCCCAGCGTCGCGCCGACCTGGCGCACCAGGTTGGTCGTGGCCGTGACGGCCCCCGTCGCGGAGCGGGGCACCGCACCCTGCACGACCGCGGTGATGAGGCTCATGAAGGCGCCGGTACCGACGCCGACTCCGGCCATGACGATCATCGGCACCCAGAGCGGCAGGCCGACGGGCAGGACGGACATCGTCGCGAACCCCACCGCCGCCACGGAGGTGCCGGCGATGGCGAACGGCCGGTACAGCCCCGTGCGGCTGGAGAGCCAGCCGGTGGCGAGACTTGCGACCAGCATCCCGAACACCGTGGCGATGGGGATCAGGCCGGAGACCGTCGCGCTCGTGCGGTACGCCATCTGGATGAAGGTCGGCATGTAGGAGACCACCGAGAACAGGCCGATGCCGATGATCGCCGACAATGCGATCCCGGCCGCGACCGTGCGGTTGCGGAAGTGGTGAAGCGGCACGAACGGGTCGGCCACGCGCGACTCGATGAGGAAGAACATGACGAGCAGCGCCACCGCAGCCACGAACAGGGCGACCGAGATGCCCGCCCAGCCCGGCTTCGCGATCCAGGTGACGGCGAGCACGAGCGCGACGAGCGCGAGCGTGAAAGTCACCCCGCCCGCGTAGTCGAACCTGCCGCGCTGCTGACCTTCGACGTGCGGCACCGCGAACGCGGCCAGCACCAGCGCGACGACGCCGAACGGCACGTTGATCCAGAACACCCACTGCCACCCGAGGGTGTCGGTGATGACTCCGCCGATCACGGGGCCCACGAGGATCGCGACGGGGAACGCCGTGCCGATGACGCTGAGGATGCGCGGGCGCTCGCGCGGCGTGGTGACGGTGGCCACGATGGTCTGCGACATGAGCTGCAGCCCCGCGGAGCTGAGGCCCTGGGCCACGCGCGCGACGATGAGCATCGTGATATCCGTCGCGAATCCGCACGCGAACGACGCGACGACGAAGAGGGCGAGTGAGGCGAGGAAGACGCGGCGCGGGCCCAGCGAGTCGGCGAGCTTGCCGAGCAGCGGAAGGGTCACGGTCGCGGCGAGCGTGTACGCCACCACCACCCAGCTCATCTCCTCGAGCGCGCCGAGCTTGCCGGCGATGGTGGAGAGCGAGGTCGAGACGATCGTGTGGTCGAGGGCGCCGAGGAACGAGACCGTGAACAGCGACACGATGAGAATGCGGAGTCGTACGGGTGAGAGTGTCATCGTGGGGTACCCGTTCGAACGGGCAGTCGACGGGACGGGGTGTGCCCCGCGCGCGAACCGGCGGCGGGAACGGCCCAGCGGGCCCCAGCGTCCCGTCGATCATATCCCACTTTCGCCGGTTTCTAACATAAGAATCCCTGACTTCTTTTGCAGCTATATCGCTAAAGTGTGCTCAAAACTCCGGTCTAGGGCCGCCTGTTGTGTCAGAATCGACCATGGCCACACAGTCAACGCTTCGTTTCGGCGCCCAGACCGACGAGGTGACGAGCCTTCTGCGCATCGTCAACATGGTGCGCACGGGTGACGCCACCACCCGCCCGGAGATCGGCAAGATCACGGGCCTCGGCCGCGGGGTGGTCACCCAGCGGGTCGACCACGCGATCGAGCTGGGCTACCTCGAAGACGCGGAGTTCGGCCCGTCGTCGGGCGGTCGTGCACCCCGCACGCTGCGCTTCCGCGGCGAGCGCGGCACGATCATCGTGTGCGCCCTGGGCGCACTGCATATCCACGTCGGCATCGCCGCTCTGGACGGCGACATCCTCGACCAGACGCACCGCGCCTGGGACATCGCGCGCGGCCCGGCCGAAACCCTCGCCGAGGCCATGGGCATGATCGACGAGCTCGTCGCGCGCGGGCCGAAGGCACCCGTGTGGGCGGTGGCGGTGGGCATCCCCGGCCCCGTCGACTTCGCGTCGGGGCGGCCGGTCGCTCCCCCGATCATGCCGGGCTGGAACGGCTTCGACCTGCGCAGGCAGTTCGAGCAGCGCTACCAGGCGCCGGTCTGGGTCGACAACGACGTCAACCTCCTGGCGTTCGGCGAGCGCGCCCGCCGCCGCGAAGAGCACCCCGACCTCATCTACTGCAAGGTCGGCTCCGGCATCGGTGCCGGTCTGCTCTCCTACGGCCACATCCACCGCGGCGCCAACGGTGCTGCCGGCGACATCGGGCACGTGCGCGTGCGCGAGTCCGACGCGCTCTGCCGCTGCGGCAAGACCGGATGCCTCGAGGCCGTCGCCGGGGGCTGGGCGCTCGTGCGCGACGCCGAGGCCGCCATCGCCGCGGGTGCTACCGGATCCGTCGCGCAGCAGGCCAAGGACGGCATCGCCCCCACGCCCGAGTCGATCGCCCGCGCGGCCGAGAACGGCGACGCACTGGCGATCGGCCTCATCCAGCGATCGGCACGCGATGTCGGCGAGTCGATCGCCGCCCTCGTCAACATGTTCAACCCGGGCGTCATCGTCATCGGCGGTGCCGTCGCGGCGGCCGGCGAGCTCTTCCTCGCCGAGGTGCGCCAGCGGGTCTACGAGCTCTCACTGCCGCTCGCGACCCGCGACCTCAGCATCGTGCAGTCCGTCGACGATGAGCGCGAGCCGCTGCGCGGCGGGGCGGACATGGCGCGCGAGCAGCTGTTCGACATCACCTTCCCGCGCTGGTTCGCGCAGGGGCATCCGACCCTCGATGCCGTGCACGGAGCGGCCTGAGGTCGGCCCTCCCGGCTGCCTAGCCCTCCCGGTTGCTAGCCCTCCCGGTTGTAATAGGGCCACGGCAGCACGCGGCGGTCGCCTCGGCGATCGGGACCGGTAAGGGTCACGTCGCCGGTGGCCGCCCACTCGACCCCGCGCGGGAACATCCTGATGAACTCGATGCGCCGGAACGTGTCGATGTCGTGGCCGATCGTGATGGTGAACGACCTGCCCGCGCCGTACTCGTTGATCCACGCGAGCGGCTGGTCGGTGTTGATGCCCGCCATGCCCGCCAGCCCCTCCGGTGGGATCGCCACCGGGTAGTGCGACATCGGCCACACCGGCGCGTTCTCGTACGACTCGAGGTCGTCGAAGGTCGTGAGCAGTACCTGGGCGCCCTCGTAGAGCTGCACGCCGGTGAGGATGTCGTCGCCCGTGACCGTCCACGGCTTGGTGATGCCCTCGGTGATGGCGTGCCCGGGCTCGGCGACGCGCAGCAGCGCCTCGCCCCACGGGCGCGGCCGGATGCCCGTCGCCACGCTGAGCTTCGCCCCGCGCATGACGTTGTACTCCTCGGGGTAGCCCCAGTCGTCCTCCTGGACGGCGGAACCGTGGAACCAGACGATGCCCTTGCCCTGGCTCACGAAGCGCAGGAGTGCGGCATCCGTCTCGGCTCCGAAGCCGACCGCCTTGTCGTGGTAGCCGTCACGGCCCTCGAACACGACGATGACCACGTCGTACTTGTCGATGATCTCGGCGCTCAGGCCGCGGGGGTCCTCGACCACGCGCACGCGGAAGCGGCCGGTGTCCTCGAGGAGGGTCGTGATCCACTGGTTGTGGGTGCGGAAGCTGCGGAACTCGTTGTCGTGCTCGTGGGTCATGTGGCCCGAGAGGATCAGGGCGTTCAGTACGTCGGTCATGTCGGCTCCTAGGCCACGTCGAGGGAAACACTGTCGATGAACGGATGATCGAGCTCGAACGCCCGCTGCACCCGCATGGGCAGCTCGAGCGGAGTACCGCCCGGCCCCGCCATCAGGTACGGCACCATCAACCGGAACGTGACGACGACGTCGTGCGCACCCGGTGCGAGCTCCCGCTCCCCCACGAGCACGACGCGATCCTGGGCGAACCACCCGCCGGTCTCGTCGATGAGGTCCTCGGCGGCCCGCAGGGTGTCGCCGACCGCGATCCGCAGCCCGTCGACGGGCTCGCCGTCGATCGTCACGGCGGGCTCGCGCAGGCACGCGAGGGGCATCGACCTGATCCAGGGGAGACCGACCCGCACCGCGAATCCGGGCCCCCGTGTTGACAGCGCATCGTCGCGCAGTGCCGATTGCATGGTCGCTCTCCCTGCTTTATCCTGAAGTGGACATAAGTGTGTCACGAACCGACAGAATTGTCACTGCCGACAAGGAAGAGCCACGATGACCGCTTTGACCCTCTCCGCCCAGGCCTTCAATTGGACGCCGGACATCATCCGGGCCGAGCGCACGAGCGAGGACATCGTCGTCGGCATCGTCGCGGACGGGGTTGCCGACACCGTCGAGCTCGAGCCCGGGCAGGTCTTCCGCGGCTTCCCGCGCTCGACCGATGCCGAGCTCGACTCGCTGCGCCAGCGCCTCTCGGCCGCCGGCGGGCGGGTGAGCATGGTCGGCGCGAGCCTCGACGACGCGACACCGCGCGGCGAACTGCTGACCCTCGACGAGCGCGAGGCGTTCCTGGTGCCGCAGCTGCGCGCCGCGCACCGCCTCGGCGCCGACGGCGTGCGCCTGCCGTTCGGGCAGGCAGGCTCGGAGCTGCTGCGCCGCGTGCTGCCGCTGCTGCACGAGCTGGGCATCACCCTCTACGAGGAGATCCAGGGCCAGCAGACGCCCGACTCCCCCGCCGTCCAGGCCGCGCTCGATGTGTTCGCCGACCTCGACGACCCGCTGCTGCGCGTGCTCGTCGACTGCTCGATGTTCATGCCGTCGCTGCCCGTGACCTACCTCGAGGCACTGCGCGCGGGCGGCGTGCCCGGGGCGCTGCTCACGCGGCTCGAGACCGAGTGGCTCTCGCCCGAGACCCACGGCGCGGTCATCGACCTGCTGCGCTCCGGCGGGGTGCCCGGCGCCGTGCACACCCTCTACATGAACCTCCTCGTGCGGTTCGGCCGCTCGGAGCCGAGCGTGATCCGCCCCATCCTGCCCGCGGTCGGCGCGTTCCACCTCAAGTTCTGGGATCTCGAGAACCCGCAGGCGCAGGTGACGGCTCCCCTGACGGCGCTGCGCGCGGAGCTCGACGGCTTCAGCGGAACGCTGTGCAGCGAGTGGGGCGGCCACGAGTGGCTCGAGGGCGCGGACCCCACGGATTACACGCGCCGGCACCTCGCCCTCGCGGGCGAGGCGCTGCTGTAGCGGTTACGGCACACGTCGTCCCGGCCGCCCCTTCCGAAATGACGGATGTCGTGGCGGCTTCGGTTGAGTTGCGCGTGCGACGGGACCCCGAATACGCCCCAACTCCGTCATTTCGGACGGGAGCGGGCAGGAGTGGCCGGATGCACGGGCACCCCTCAGGGCGCCGGCGCTACTCGGCCTTCGTCGAGAAGGCGGCGTCGAACGCCGCGTCCGACGGCACGTAGGTCGACAGTCGGCGCACGAAGCCGAGCGCCTCGGGCGCACCGACGAGCCGATCCATGCCGGCGTCCTCCCACTCGACCGAGAGCGGGCCCTGGTAGCCGATCGCGTTGAGCATGCGGAACGCGTTCTCCCACGGCACGTCGCCGTGGCCCGTCGAGATGAAGTCCCAGCCGCGGCGCGGGTCTGCCCACGCGAGGTGCGACGAGAGCCGGCCGTTGCGGCCGTTGCCGACGCGCTTCTTCGTGTCTTTGCAGTGCACGTGGAAGATGCGGTCCTGGAAGTCCCAGAGGAACCCGACGGGGTCGATGTCCTGCCACACCATGTGCGACGGGTCCCAGTTGAGGCCGAACGACTCCCGGTGGCCGATCGCCTCCAGGGTGCGCACGGTGGTCCAGTAGTCGTACGCGATCTCCGACGGGTGCACCTCGTGCGCGAACCGCACGCCCACCTCCTCGAACACGTCGAGGATGGGGTTGAAGCGGTCGGCGAAGTCCTGGTAGCCGCGGTCGACCATCGCCTGGCTCGCGGGCGGGAACATCGCCACGGTCTTCCAGATCGAGGAGCCGGTGAATCCGGTCACGGTCGTCACGCCGAGCTTGGCGGCCATGCGCGCCGTCATCTTGAGCTCCTCGGCAGCGCGCTGGCGCACGCCCTCGGGGTCGCCATCGCCCCACACCCGGTCGGAGAGGATGTCGCGGTGGCGCTCGTCGATGGGGTCGTCGCAGACCGCCTGGCCGGCGAGGTGGTTGGAGATGGTCCAGACCTTCAGGCCGTTCTTCTCCAAAATCGCGAGGCGCCCGGCGACGTACTCGGCGTCGTCCCAGCGGGCGACGTCAAGGTGGTCGCCCCACGAGGCGATCTCGAGGCCGTCGTAGCCCCACTCGCCCGCGAGCCGGGCCACCTCCTCGAAGGGAAGGTCTGCCCACTGGCCCGTGAACAACGTCACCGGACGCGCCATCTGTCTACTCCTCGGTTGTCTGCACCCACACGGATGCACGTTCTGAACTGGTCTCGACGGCGTCGAGCACACGCTGCACGGCGAGCCCCTCTGCGAAGGTACCGTGCGGGTCGGTGCCCGACTCGATGCCCTCGACGAGGTCTTTCACCTGGTGCGAGAACGCGTGCTCGTAACCGAGCATGTGGCCGGCCGGCCACCACGCGCTCACGTAGGGGTGCTCGGCCTCGGTGACGAGGATGTTCGTGAAGCCCTGACGGTCGGTCGGGGCCGTGCGATCGTAGAAGCCGAGGGAGTTGAGTTCCTCGAGGTCGAACACGAGCGCGCCCTTCGTTCCCGACACCTCGATGGTGAGGGCGTTCTTGCGGCCCGTCGCGAAGCGCGTCGCCTCGAACGAGGCCAGGGCGCCGTTCTCGAGGCGACCGGTGAAGATCGCCACGTCGTCGACGGTCACGTCGCCGTAGCCCTCCGCGGCGATGCCGGCGAGCCCGGAGCCCGAACCGAGCAGCGGGCGCTGCTTCACGATCGTCTCGATGGTGCCCGAGACGGCCGTGACGGCGAGCCCGGTGACGAACTGGGCGGTGTCGATGGCGTGCGCACCGATGTCGCCGAGTGCGCCCGAGCCGGCATGCTCCTTCTGCAAGCGCCACGCGAGCGGCGCCTCCGGGTCGACGAGCCAGTCCTGGCGGTACGCGGCGCGCACCTGCTGGATCTCGCCCACGACACCCTCGGCGATGAGGTCGCGCATGAAGGTGACAGCGGGAACGCGCCGGTACGTGAAGCCGACCAGGGCACGGATGCCTCGTTCCGCGGCCCGCGCCGCGGCATCCGCCATCGCCTGCGCCTCGGCGACCGAGTTGGCCAGCGGCTTCTCGCACAGCACGTGCTTGCCCGCGGCGAGCGCGGCGATCGCGATCTCGGCATGGGAGTCGCCGGGCGTGACGATGTCGACGATGTCGATGTCGTCACGCGCGATGACCTCGCGCCAGTCGGTCGCGGACTCGGCCCACCCCCAGCGGGATGCCGCGTCCGCGACCGCCTCGGCGTTGCGGCCCACCACGACCGCCATCTGCACCTCGCGGGGAAGGTCGAAGACCCTCGGCGCCGTGCGCCACCCCTGCGAGTGCGCAGCACCCATGAACCCGTAGCCGATCATCGCGACCCGGAGTGGCTTGGTCACGCGAGCACCACTTCGCGCTCCACCTGCACGCGGTTGGGCACGTAGCGCATGGGCGCGATCTGCATGTAGCGCAGGGTGAGTGTGAGCGTCACGTCGACGTCGACGCGGTCGCCCGCGGCCGGCACGTGCTCGAGGGGGATCACGACGACCGGCTTGTCGGCGACGAACCACAGCGTGTCCCATTGGTCGGGCAGCTCGGCGATTGTGTAGGTCTTGCCAGCGAGCTCGAAGCGCAGGGCATCCGTGGGGATGTCGACGCCGTTGACGCGCGCCGCGACAGTGTCCACGCACGACAGCCAGAGGCTGCGGTACCAGGGCAACTGGATCGAGACGGCGATGCCCTCCGGATGACGGTGCACGTCGCTCTCGGAGAACAGCGAGTTATGGGTGGCCATGGTGATCCTCTACGTCGGACTCAGTGGAAGGTGTCGGTGAACGTGGCGTGCGGCACGGGCGGAGCTGGGTCGAGCACCTGCGTCGTCGTCGGGCTGTACGGGTGCGCCTTGGTGGGCACGGGGCCGTCCGCGGGCGGCATGAACACGGGCTTGCCGTCGTCGCCGAAGTACATGAGGTCGAGGTCGAACGCACCCTGGTTCTTGAGGCCGAAGGCGACCCAGTCCTCGTGGAACGGCGCGCGGGCGAGCTCGTAGCATCGGAACTTCCAGATCTTCCACTCGCCGTCCTGGCGCTTGAAGTCGATCGCGTACTTGCACCACACCCAGTGCGCCCAGACCTTCTTGCCGAGCACCTCGGTGGGGCCGTACATGTCCGGGAAGCTCTCCGCGACCGTCGGGTCGGTGAGACCCGACTCGGTTCCGGCCATCATCCAGACGCCCTTGGCGGTCTCGCCGTCGGCCGCGACCTCGATGACCGGAGTCGTCGTCGCGTGCAGGATGAGCTTGCCCTCGGGGTGCGGCCGGCCCTGGTGGTAGCGGATGACGCTGTCGTACTCGGTGTACTCACCGGCGTTCGTGTACCGGGCACGGATGCCCTCGGTGCCGCGCTTCACCCACAGCGGGATGATCTGCTCGTCCTCGAAGGCATTGTGCAGGTACATGTAGCGGTTGAACAGGTTCTCGACTGCACCGCGGTCGTGCGCGGACTGCGCGACGCCGCGCAGCTGCGCGACCTCCGCACGCAGCGCCGCGATCTCTTCGGCGAGATCAGACATGGGCTTCCACGCTTTCTTCTATGGCACGGCGCATGAGCGCGTGCTGCTTCTTGACGAGGTCGATCGGGTCGGACTCACCCAGGTCGGAGAAGGCGTGCCCCTCCCACTCGCTGGAGAGGTAGCCCTGGTAGCCGCCCTTGACGAACTGGCGCACGATGCGCGCGATGTCCATGGCGGGCTCGTCGCCGTCCTCGTTGATGTCGTAGAACTTGGCGTGCACGTGGAAGATCTGCGGCATGATGTCGAGCCACTCCTCCGGCGGCACCAGCCCGTGCATGTTGAACGCGAGGCGCGTGAACGGCCCGAAGCGCAGGAAGTCGACGCCCTCTCCGGAGAGGTAGTCCTCGAACTTCTGGTTGCGCACGTACATCGGAGTCGGCTCGTGCCAGATCTCGTCCATGACGGGGAAGTGCTTCTCGTCCATCCCCATCTGGCCGAGGGTCCGCAGGAGCGTCGGCGAGAGGCTGTGCATGGTCGACGAGAAGTCGGCGGTGAAGCCGAGGCGCTCCGACTGCAGCTCCTCGTACATCTCGCGCATCTGCAGCACCTGGGGGTCGTTGGGCCCCGACGGTGCGTGGATCTCGTAGCCCAGGTACTGGTCGTACTTCTCCGCAAGCGGCAGGAGGCTGCGCAGCAGCTCCTTGCCGTGCGAGCGGATGACGACCTTCTTGAAGCCCAGGGTGTGCGCGGTCTTCAGCTGGCGGGCGAGGAAGTCGTGCTCCTCGTCCGGGGTCATGTCGCGATCCTTGCGGCGGCCCATGTCGAGGTTCGTGCCGACGGCGCTCGGCTCGAGGCCGTACTTGTCCATGCTGTCGCGCCAGAGCGTGACGAACTCGTCGTCGACGTCGGGGTAGGTGCGCAGCATCTGGGCGATGTTGAACTCGATACCCGGGCCGAGGCCCTCCTCGGCGGCGGCCTGGATGAGCGTCGCCGGCGTGTAGACGCCGGCGGCGAACTCCGAGGTGAGCGAGTAGAGCGTGATACCGAGCTTGATGCCGGTACCGGCGATTCCGTTGTCGTCGGTCATGAGTTGGTCACCGTTTTCGCTAGGTGGGCTGCCAGGGCGGCGCGAGCCTCCGCGGCATCCGTGATCATGTGGGAGCCCGCGTCGATCGCGGCCGAGCGCTGCACTGCCTGCTCCCCCGCGATGATCTCGAAGGGGCTCTGCCAGTAGTTCCAGTGCCAGCCCTCGTACTCCGATGAGATCGCACCGGTGTAGCCGTTCTCGACGAGCAGCTTCACGAGGTCGCGCACCGGCACCGACGGCTCTTCGCCGTTCTCGTCGATGCCGAAGAACTTGCCGTGCACGTGGCGGATCCACGGCATGATCTCGAGCCAGTCGTTCACGCGCGCCGGGCCGAACAGGCCCGTGCCGTTGATGCCGAAGTCGATGCCGAGCTCGGGGCGGCCGTGCTGGGCGGCGAGGCCGATGAACGAGCCGAACCGCCGGCCGTGCACCTCCTGGTTGGCGGGCGGACCCTGCTCGAAGTAGTCGTTCCACAGAGCGACGACGGCGCTGAGCAGCTCCTCCGACGCACCGCGACGGCGGTAGGCCTCGATGGCCGAGGGCGCGAAGCCGACGGTGGTGGCGCCCCAGTCCATCGTGAAGCCGAGCAGCGGCGACCCGATCTTCTCGTAGCGGTCGCGCAGCGCGAGGATGCGCGGGTGGCTCGCGTACTGGTCGGCGTGCACCTCGAGGGCGAGCGTCACGTTGTGCTTCTCGGCGATGGGGACGAGCTGCTCCATCGAGTCGGGCGTGAGCGAGATCTGCACGCGCGCGATGGGGAACCCGAGTGCCGCCGCCGCCTCGATCTGCCGGCTCATGTACTCGATCAACTCGGGCTGCGTGAGCAGGCGGTCGCGGTGGATGCCGATATCGGCGTTGACCGCGAGCGACGTGGTCACGAGCCCGACCTCTGCGACGAGGTCTTTGAACCAGCCCGCGAACGTCGGCTCGATGGTCGGGAAGCCGCGGAAGCTCGAGAACCCGATGATCTCGAGGCCGGGGCCGTAGCCCTCGGCCGCGACCTTGCGGATGAGCGACTCGAGGTCGTACTCGCGGCCGTGGAAGGCGCGGGTGAAGCTGTAGAGGGTGACTCCCTGAATAGGAGCGCCGATCTCGGTCATGCCTGCACCGCCGTCATGGTCTTGTGGTCGTGCTCGTCGATGTGGAGCGTCTCGGAGTCGGAGATGATGATGTACGGGATGTAGAGCGTGAGGTCGACGTCGACCGTGTGCTCGGCATCCGGGCTCACCGCGAGGTCACCGGAGAGGGTCGCCGAGTCGAGCGGGAACCACCACTCGTCGACGTTCGTGGCGAGTTCGTCGAACGTGAACTCACGCCCGTTCATGCCCCAGCGCAGGCTTTCGACGGGAGCGGCGACACCGTCGATGGTGAGCTTCGCGCCGGAGATGCAGGAGCCGGGAAGCGCCCGGTACCAGGGGATGCGCACTTCGACGGAGGCGCGAGCACCCGTCGTCGTGAGCGTTCCCTGCTCGATGATGCGGTCGGGGATCACCATGTCCTCCTTCGGACAACTTTGTCTGTATTCGTACAGTCTAATGTCGATTTCATGCCTAAGCCAACTGCGAGGCGATGCGGCGCGCACCGCGCACGGCGAGCGCGACGCCCGTGAGCGTGGGGTTGCAGGCCGTCGCCGTGGGGATCACGCCGTTGCCCGCCACGAAGAGGCCGGGCGCCGCCCATACCTCGCTGTCGGGCGAGCACACGCTGCGGCCGTCGTCGGTCTCGCCCATGCGGGTCGTGCCCTGGTAGTGCAGCGACGAGCCGAGCGGCATCGTGAACGGGCGGTCGCCGATGGGCTCCCCCAGCGCGGCCGCCCACTCCCGGATGAGCTCCCCCGCGCGCACGATCGTCGCGCGATCGGCGTCGGTGAGCCGGTAGTGCAGGCGCATGGCCGGCATGCCGTAGTAGTCGGTTGCCGTGTCGTCGAACTCGACCCGGTCGTCCCACTGCAGGTCCCGGGCGCAGAACAGTCCGAGGCCCACGATCGAGCCCGGGACTACCTCATCGGCATCCGCGAGCGGTACGGGCGAGGCATCCAACTGCATGACCTGCCCGTGGAACGGCACCTCGTCGGTGAACGGCACCCAGCTGACCCCGCTGTACTCGCTCAGGGTTCCGCTGGCCGCGACGTGCGGCACGTCGGCGGGGTCGATGTCGCGCAGTCGCGTGGCGAACACCACCTGCGACTGGTCGTTGAGCGTGCGCCCGAGCGCGTCAGGCCGGATGCCCGATGCCCACAGCACCTGGGGAGTGCGCAGCGCATCGGCCGCAACCACGACGAACCGCGCCCGCACGTCGTGCTCGTCGCCGGTTCGCCGGTCACGCACGCGGACACCTACGGCACGACCCCCTTCGACGAGCACTCGCGTTACGAGCGCCTCGTCGAACAGCTCGAAGTGCGGGTTGGCGCGCGTGACGTCACCGAGCACGACATCGGCCCCCGACCACACGAGCCGGCCGTCGTCGCGGCGGTGCACGGCGAGCGGCATGCGCTGCACGCGGTCCTCCGGCGCGCGGCCGGGGTCGACCGCCGTGGCGAGGCGCTCCCGCACCACTGCCGAGAGTCGCGCGCCGTCGAAGGCGTTCGTCGTGACGCCGAGCAGGCGCTCGGCATCCGCGAGCAGCTCGTCGAGGTCGGGCAGGAACTCGATGCGCTCGCTGTCGTTCGGCCTCGGGCAGGCCGCGGTCCAGTGCGCGGCCATCCCGCCGACGTTGCTGGAGAAGGCGGCGACGGGCAGGCCGTCCTCGCCCTCGACCTGGTAGCCGTCGGACAGGAGGTAGGTGCCGGCACGCCCGCGGCGCTCCCCCGTCTTCACGACACCGGGAGTGCTGAACGTCTCGGCGCCGGCCGACGGGCCCTCCGAGCGCGACTGGGCGTCGCGGCGTGCCGCCTCGTCGACGATGTTCTTGACGTGCGACCCGGGCGGGTCGGAGACCGTGGGCCCGACCTCGAACATCGCGATCGTGGCATCCGGTGCTTGCTCGCTCAGGATGCGCGCGTAGGCCGAGCCTGCGGGGCCGCTGCCGACGATGGCGACGTCGACCTCTGCGGGGTACTCACGAGTCACGCGGTCGCCGCCACTTCCACGATGTAGGCCAGCGACTGAAGGGACTCCTTGGTCGGGTAGTACTCGAGGCCGATCGGCCCGTCATAGCCCGAGGACCGCAGGTCGGCGAGGCGCGCCGGCCAGTCGATGGCACCGGATCCGGGCTCACCGCGGCCGGGCGCATCCGCGACCTGCACGTACCGGATCACGTCGCGCGCGTTCGCGAGCTCGGTTGCCGGGTCTTCGCCCTCGACGGTGGAGTGGTACAGGTCGTAGAGCACGCCGAAGAACGGCGAGGCGACCCCGCGCGCGACGTATGCGGCCTCGGCGGTGCGGTCGAGCAGCGAGCCGGGGTGGTCGACGCGCACGTTGACGGGCTCGAGCACGAGCGTGATGCCCGAGCCTTCGATCTGGGCGATCGCCCGCGTGTAGATGTCGATGAGCTTGTCGAGCTGCACCTGGCGCTTGCTGCCGCCGAAGCCCGTTCCGCTGCCGACGACCATGCGCGTGCAGCCGAGCTCGTGCGCGATGGCGACGCCCTCGTCGAGCTTGTTGAAGAAGGGCGAGTCGTCGAAGGGTGGGATCATGAACTGGGTGCGGGGCTCCGAGAGCTGCGCCGTGAGCACCACCCCGGTCTCCTCGAGGGCCGCCTTGAGGGCCGGGATGTCCTTCGGCTTGGCCGGCGCGTCGGCACCGGTCGGGCCCCACATCTCGACCGCGGTGAAGCCCGCGGCGGCCGCGGCGCGAACGCGGTCGTGGTACTCGGCGACCTCGGTGAACAGGAGCTCGATGTTGGGGGCCAACTGGTACATGGGGAACTCCTGCTCGACGATGAGGGTGATGTGCTCGGTCCACATTAGTCTGATTTCGACATAACTGTCCAGAATGCCTACAAAAGGGACTCGGTAGACTCAGGCTGTGTCCGATCTCGCGCAGCTGTCCCGCCTCGACCTGAACCTCCTGGTCTCGCTAGACGCGCTCCTCACCGAGCAGAGCGTCACGCGCGCGGCCGACCGCCTGCACCTGAGCCAGCCCGCGCTGAGCGCCTCGCTCGCCCGCCTGCGCACCCACTTCGGCGACCCGATCCTCGCGCGCCGTGGCAACACCTACGAGCTCACGCCCTTCGCCACCCGCCTCACCGAGCACACCACGACCGCTCTCGAGGCCGCGCGCCGCGTGTTCGAGACGCAGGCGACGTGGGAGCCGGCCGAGTCCACGCGCGAGTTCTCGATCTACGGCGCCGACTACGGCTTCGTGACGATCGGACGGGCGGTCTCCGAGCTTGCGGCCAAGCGTGCGCCCGGCGTGCGCTTCCGCTTCATGCTGCACAACCCGACGATCGTCGAGGAGGTCTCGGTGCGACTGCGGTCAGTGGACGGGATGATCATCCCCCACGGCCACGTCTCGAACCTCCCGTTCACCGACCTCTGGCGCGACGACTGGCACGCGGTCGTCGCCGAGGAGAACCCGGTCGGCCCGCAGCTCACCATGGAGGACATCGCGGCACTGCCGTGGGTGATGACGTTCCAGTCGCGCTCGGCGTTCACCTCGGCGGCCCGGCAGGTGCAGCAGCTCGGCGTGGAGCCGCGCGTCGAGGTCGTCGTGGAGAGCTTCCTCGCGCTGTCGCACTTCATCCGCGGCAGCAACCGCATCGGCATGCTGCAGGGCGCGCTCGTGCCGCTCGCGCTGCGGGCGGGCGGCATCAAGGTCGTCAAGCTGCCGTTCGAACCCACGCCGCTCGTGAACGCGCTGTGGTGGGACCCGGTGCACGGGCGCGACCCCGAGCACGCGTGGATGCGCAACCTCTTCGAGGAGGCCGGCCACATCGTCGCGGCCGGCACCCACCAGGTCTCCTAGGCGCGCAGCGCCCGCATGCTCGCGCGGATGAGGTCGTGCTGCTTGCGCACGAGCACGAGCGGGTCGACCTCGCCGAGCTCGGCGAAGGCGTGGCCCTCCCACTCGCTCGACCAGTAGCCGCGGTACCCGCCCTCGACGAACACCTTCACGAGCTCGGGGTAGTCGATGGCCGGCTCCTGGCCGGTCTCGTCGATGTCGTAGAACTTCGCGTGCACGTGCTTGATCTGGGGCATGATGTCTGCCCACTCGTGCGGGTCGACGTGTCCGTGCATGTTGAATGACAGGTGGGCGAACGACCCGAGGCGGCCGGGGTCGAAGTCGCGCGACCCGAGGTAGCCGATGAACTCCTGCTGGCGGTCGCGCATGGGGGCGTCGGTGGCCCAGATCTCCTGCAGCTTCTCCACAGCCGCATCGTCGAGCCCCGCGCGCCGCACGGCGCGCAGCAGGGTCGGCGACATGGAGTGCATGGTCGACGAGAAGTCGGCGGTGAAGCCGAGCAGCGGCGAGCCGAGCTCGTCGAAGGTGTCGCGCACCTTCACGATGTCGGGGTGGTTCGGCCCCATCGGGGCGTGGATCTCGTAGGCGAGGTCGAGTTCCAGCTCCTCGGCGATCGGCAGCAGCCGGCGCAGCAGGTCGGGCTTCGCACTCTGGATGCGCACGAGGGGGAAGCCGAGCTTCTTGGCCCCGCGGAACATGAGCTCGCTGAACTCGAACTCCTCGTCGGGAGTCATGTCGCGCTCGCGGTTGCGGCCCATGTCGAGGTTGGCGCCGAACGAGCTCGCGTCGAAGCCGTGCTTGTCGAACGCCGCGCGCCACCGTGCGACGAACTCCTCGTCGACGTACGGGTAGCTCGGGATCATCTGCGCAGCGTTGATCTCGATGCCGGGCCCGATGCCGAGCTCGGCGACGCGGTCGAGCAGCGCGTCGAAGTCGTACCAGCCGGCGCGGAACTCCGCACTCGCGGAGTAGAGGGTGAGGCCGAGCTTGAACGGGTCGCCCTCGGCGGCGGGCGCCGGGGCGCCGGCCGGGGCGAGTGCGGGGGCCGGGGCATCCGTGTCGGTGACGACGAGCGGGTAGCTCTCGCGCACGTGGTTGGGCACGTACATGCCCGGTCCGCCAGCCTGGCCGGGCGCGATCTGCATGTACGGCAGCCGCAGCTCGCCGACGATGCCGACCTCGTGAGTCTCGCCGAGCGCGAACGGCGCATCACGGCGCACGATGAGCAGCGGGTGCTCCTGCAGGTACCAGAGCACCTCGGTCTGGGCGGCGAGCTCGTCGAGCGCGTACCGCGTGCCCGCGAGCTCGAACACGATGTCTGCCGGATCCACCGGCTCGCCGTCCACGGTGAGCTCGAGCTTCACCACCGACGACAGCCAGAGGCTGCGGTACCAGGGGATCGTGAGCGAGACCGCGAACCCGTCGGGGTGCGTGCGGAGGCTGTCGGAGTGGATGAGGCCGTTGGGCATGGTGCGTGGTCCTTAGAGTTCGGAGACTGTCTTGCGCATCAGCGAGTGCTGGCGGCGTACCTGCTCGATCGAGCGCCACGGGATGCGGTCGCCCTCGTACTCGCTGGAGAGGTAGCCGGTGTAGCCGCTGTCCTTGAGGGCGCGCAGCACGGGAACCCAGGGGATCTGCTGGTCGACGAGGTTCTCGTCGATGTCGTGGAACTTGGCCTGGATGAACACGACGTACTTCGCGATGTCGGCGATGTCGGCCGGGTCGACCGCGATGCCGTCCATGAACGCCGGGCGGGTCTCGCGCGTCTGCCCGGGCGCCAGCGGGATCGGGCGATCTTGGAAGATCCCGGTGTCGAGCAGCAGGCCGAAGTGCTTCGTGCCGGTGCGCTCGATGAGCTCGATGTACTCGTCGACGACCTCGTGCTTGATGGGCGTCGGCGAGTGGATCTCGGGGCAGATGATGACGTCGAGCTCGTGCGCGAGGTCGAGGCTGCGTTCGACGGCCTCGCCCCAGATGGGGTCGGGGATCAGGTCGCTCGAGACGACGCCGATCTTCGGGCGCACGAACGAGAAGCCGAGCTGCTTCGCCAGGCGCAGGTCGCGCTGCAGGGTCTGCGCGCCCTCGACCGCCGTCATGCTGCGGCCCGGGTGCAGGCGGGTGTCGATCCACGAGCCGTAGTTGGTGGGGGTGAGCGAGTACTTCTCCAGCAGGCGGAACCAGTCGTCGATCCACGCGGTGCTCGGGCTCGGGTAGCCCGCGACGTGGCCCTCACCGAGGATCTCCACTCCGGTGGCGTTGACGTCGGCGACCGCGGCGAGCGCCGTCTCGAGGTCGAGCACGGTGCCGTAGTCGCCCATGAAGCTGTAGAGCGAGACGCCGTACTGGAACGGGTCGCCCGCGACGTCGGAGCTCAGCGTGATGTGGCGCGAGACGAGGTAGCGGGAGGGCTGGTGCTCGATGGGGATGTACGACATGCGCAGGCGCAGGTCGATCGAGACCTCGTGGATGCCGTCGGGCAGTCCGCCCGGGAACGGCACGGTGACGATGGCCGCGTCCTCGAGCTGCCAGCGCACGCCGTCGCTCTCCCACAGCTGCTGGAGGGTGTAGGTGGTGCCCCCGAAGGTCCACAGCGGAACCTCGGCCGGCACGTCGACGAGGGTGCCCACGCGCACGGCGATGCCGTCGATGAGCGAGGCCGCCATGCCGCGGTAGGAGGGCATGCGCACGCGGAATTGGAACCCCGTGACCTCGCCCCCGGTGCGGACGTTGCGGAAGCCGGTGGCCTGAATGAGGTCTTTCTCAAGGAGCATGTTCCGACCTTATCCTTTTTCTGTCTGTTTCCCGCATAAGTATTCCTGAAGCGCGCATATGTGGAGCCGGCTGTGCCGCCGTGCTGCTGCGCCGGTGTGCCGCTGTGCCGCTGTGCCGCTGTGCCGCTGTGCCGCTGTGCCGCTGTGCCGCTGTGCCGCTGTGCCCCGCTGTGCCCCGCTGTGCCCCGCTGTGCCCCGCTGTGCCCCGCTGTGAGATTGTCGTCCTTGACCAACGCCATACATAAGGGAGCGACCTGAACAAATGTATGGCGTTG
>CAIXMB010000149.1 GCA_903920435.1 uncultured Actinomycetes bacterium | reverse complement strand
GTGTGGATTGTACGCTTGGTCTGCTGGGTGCCGGGCTCACCGATGGACTGCGCGGCGATGATACCGACGGCCTCACCGATGTCGACGAGCAGGCCCGTCGCGAGCGAACGGCCGTAGCAGACCGCGCACACACCGACTGCCGACTCGCACGTGAGCACGGAGCGGACCTTGATGTCGTGCACGCCGGCGGCGAGCAGCGTGTCGAGGAGCACGTCACCGACGTCGGCACCAGCCGCGGCGATGACCTTGCCCTTGGCGTCCACCGCGTCGGCGGCGAGGCTGCGCGCGTAGACCGAGTTCTCGACGTTGGAGTCGAGCACCCAGTTGCCGGAGGCATCCTGCGCGGCGATCGGCATGTCGAGGCCCTTGCTCGTGCCGCAGTCGTCCTCGCGGATGATGACATCCTGCGAGACGTCGACGAGACGACGAGTGAGGTAACCCGAGTCAGCGGTACGCAGTGCGGTGTCGGCCAGACCCTTGCGGGCACCGTGGGTCGAGATGAAGTACTCGGCCACGGTCAGGCCCTCCTTGTAGGAGTGCACGATCGGGCGAGGGATGATCTCACCCTTCGGGTTCGACACGAGTCCACGCATACCGGCGATCTGGCGAACCTGCATCCAGTTACCACGAGCACCGGACGACACCATGCGGTTGATGTTGTTGTCGGACTTGAAGTTGTCCTGCATCGCGGTGGCGACCTCGGCGGTTGCCTTGTTCCAGATCTCGATGAGCTCCTGGCGACGCTCGGCGTCGGTCGTGAGGCCCTTGTCGAACTGGTCCTGGACCTTCGCGGCCTGCTTCTCGTAGCCGGCGATGATCTCCGGCTTCGAGGGCGGGGTGACGATGTCCGAGAGCGCGACGGTCACACCGGAGCGGGTCGCCCAGTGGAAACCGGCGTCCTTGATGCGGTCGAGTGCTGCTGCGACCTCCACCTTCGGGTAGCGCTCGGCGAGGTCGTTGACGATCGCGGAGATCTGGCTCTTGTCAGCGACTGCCTCGATGTACGGGTAGTCGGTGGGGAGCGTCTCGTTGAAGATCGCACGGCCCAGCGTCGTCTCCTGCAGGACGGTCTTGCCCTGCACGAAGCCCTCGGGGGCCTCGCCCTCGGCGAACCAGATGTTCTCGAGGCGGATGCGCACCTTGGCGTTCAGGTCGAGCGTGTGCTGGTCGAACGCGAGGATCGCCTCGGCGATCGACGAGAACGCACGGCCCTCACCGGTCGCACCCTCCTTGAGCGTGGTCAGGTGGTGCAGACCGATGATCATGTCCTGCGTGGGCAGGGTCACCGGGCGACCGTCGGACGGCTTCAGGATGTTGTTCGACGCGAGCATGAGCACGCGCGCCTCGGCCTGCGCCTCGACGGACAGCGGCAGGTGGACTGCCATCTGGTCACCGTCGAAGTCGGCGTTGAACGCGGCACACACGAGCGGGTGCAGCTGGATGGCCTTGCCCTCCACGAGCTGGGGCTCGAACGCCTGGATGCCCAGGCGGTGGAGCGTAGGCGCGCGGTTGAGCAGCACGGGGCGCTCGCGGATGATCTCCTCGAGCACGTCCCACACCTGCGGGCGCGAACGCTCGACCATGCGCTTGGCGCTCTTGATGTTCTGAGCGTGGCTGAGGTCGATGAGGCGCTTGATCACGAACGGCTTGAACAGCTCAAGAGCCATCTGCTTGGGCAGACCACACTGGTGCAGCTTCAGCTGCGGGCCGACGATGATGACCGAACGGCCAGAGTAGTCAACGCGCTTACCGAGCAGGTTCTGACGGAATCGACCCTGCTTACCCT
>CAIXMB010000148.1 GCA_903920435.1 uncultured Actinomycetes bacterium | reverse complement strand
GCTGGCCGGCGCCGCCGCTCGCGAGCACCACCAGATCGGCGTCGATGGTGCGCAGCGCACCCTCCGGGCCGATGACCTCGATGCCGACGACGCGGCCGTCGCGGAGCACGAGGTCGCGCATGAACGTGTGCTCGTGCACCTCCACCGCGAGCGTGCGGACGGCGCGCAGCAGCGCCACCTCGATCGCCAGGCCCGTGGCGTCGCCGCCCGCGTGGATGACCCGCCGGGCAGAATGGGCGGCCTCGTGACCGCGCGCGAGTTCGCCGTTGATCCGATCGAACTCGACGCCGAGCGCGATGAGATCGCGCACGCGGCCGGGCCCCTCGGAGCACAGCACCTCGACGGCGATCGGATCGCACAGCCCTGCACCGGCGCGCAGGGTGTCGCTGACGTGGCTCGCGACGCTGTCGTCGGGGAAGAGTGCGGCGGCGATGCCGCCCTGCGCGTACTTCGTGTTGCTCTCGGCGAGCTCGTCCTTCGTCACGAGGATCACCTCGTGCTCGCGACTGGCCCGGTACGCGGTGATGAGTCCGGCGATGCCGGTACCGACGACTGCGACCCTCACGGCTTGGCCGCCAGCATCCGTTCGAGCGCGACCCGGGCGGGCACCGCGACGTCGTCGCTCACGGTGATCTGGTTGAGCACCTCACCGCGCACGAGCGCCTCGAGCACCCACGCGAGGTACCCGGGGTGGATGCGGTACATGGTCGAGCACGGGCAGACCACGGGGTCGAGGCAGAAGATCTCGTGCTGCGGGAACTCGGCCGCGAGTCGGTTCACCATGTTGATCTCGGTGCCGATCGCGAAGGTCGTGGGCTCGGTCGCGGCGGCCACCGCCTTGCGGATGTAGTCGGTGGAGCCCGCCTCATCGGCCGCATCGACGACGGCCATCGGGCACTCCGGATGCACGATCACCCGCACCCCGGGGTGCTCGGCCCTGGCCTGCTCGACCTGCGCCACCGTGAAGCGCTTGTGCACGCTGCAGAAGCCGTGCCAGAGGATCACCCGGGCGTCTTCGATGCCCTGCCTGTCATTGCCGCCGAGCGGCTTGTTCGGGTTCCACATCGGCATCAGCTCGAGCGGCACCCCCATGGCCTTGGCCGTATTGCGACCGAGGTGCTGGTCGGGGAAGAACAGCACGCGCTGCCCGCGCTCGAACGCCCACTCGAGAACCGTCGCCGCGTTCGAGGAGGTGCACACGATGCCACCGTTGCGCCCGCAGAACCCCTTGAGCGCAGCCGACGAGTTCATGTAGGTCACGGGGATGATCGGCACGCGACCGTCGGCGTCGGGCTCGGTGCCGTAGATGGCGGTGAGCTGCTCCCAGCACTCCTCGACCGAGTCGATGTCGGCCATGTCGGCCATCGAGCATCCGGCAGCGAGGTTCGGCAGGATCACCGACTGCCCCGGCTGGGCGAGGATGTCTGCGGTCTCGGCCATGAAGTGCACGCCGCAGAACACGATCGCCTCGGCGTTCGGCACGGTCTGCGCCGCATTGGCGAGCTGGAACGAGTCACCCAGGAAGTCGGCATGCTGCACGACCTCGTCGCGCTGGTAGAAGTGCCCGAGCACGACCACCCGGTCGCCGAGCGTCGCCTTGGCCGCGCGGATGCGCTCGTGCAGCTCGTCGTTGCTCGCGCGCTGGTACTCCGCGGGCAACTGGCCCTGCCGTGGCGAACCGGTGGGGATGACGTCGCCCATCGACGCGCCCGGTCCGTAACCGGGCGTGCCGAGGTCGAAGGTCCACGGGCCCTGGGCGAGCTCGGGGGCGCAGCTCTCCCCCGGGGCGCTGCGGATGATGGTGTCGACCGAGGTCATGGCGTGTTCTCCTTGCCGAGCGGGCCGTTGTCGACGAGCTCGATCGAGTGGTTATAGCGGTAGAGGCGGGGAGGGCGGTGTCGTCCGCCGGAGACCACCGTGCCCGTGGGCACGAGGGTGGGCTCGACCTGGCGACGGAAGTTCGCGGGGTCGAGCGGCTTGCGCAGCACGGCCTCGTGCACCTCGCGCAGGTCGGTGAGCGTGAACTCCGCACCGAGGAACGCGAGCGCGATGCGGCTGTACTCGAGCTTGGTGCGCAGGCGCCACAGCGCGTACTCGACTATCGCGTTGTGGTCGAAGGCGAGCCGGGGCAGGTCGTCGGCGGGGAACCAGCGGACGTTCTCACCCTCCGCCGCCCGCGCCGCCTCGTCGGCGCGCACGAGCGCCCAGTAGACAATGGAGACCACGCGGCCCGAGGGCGAGCGGTCCACGTCGCCGAAGGCGTACAGCTGCTCGAGGTAGCTGGGTTCGAGAGCTGTGGTCTCGAGCAGGTTGCGGGATGCGGCATCCGCCAGGCTCTCGTCGCCGGTCACCCAGCCGCCCGGCAACGCCCACAGGCCGTCGAACGGCTCAGCTATGCGGCGCACCAGCGGGATCCACACGCTGGCCACCTCGCCCTCGGCGGCGGGCCGGAGGGCGAAGATCACCGTCGAGACCGCGAGGTCGATGCCTGCCATGGGGATCCGATCAGTAAAGGTCTTGGTGACCTGAACTGAGTGTAGCACTTAAGGTGCCGCCGACTAAAACCCGCGCTGCATGCGGGTGAGCGCGCTACACGCCCGGAAGGTCCACGGCGCCGCCGAAACGGCGGTTGCGCGAGGCGTAGATCGAGACCGCCTCCCACAGGTCGGCGCGCGTGAAATCCGGCCAGAGCGTGTCGAGGAAGACCATCTCGGCGTACGCGCTCTGCCAGAGCATGAAGTTGCTCGTGCGCTGCTCCCCCGAGCTGCGGACGAAGAGGTCCACGTCGGGGAGGTCGGGCACGTAGAGGTGGCGCTGGATGGTCTTCTCCGAGATGCCAGAGGGCTTGAGCCGGCCGGCGGCGACCTCGTCCGCGATCAGGCGCACGGCATCCGTGAGCTCATTGCGCCCGCCGTAGTTGACGCACATCGTGAGGGTGAGGGTCGAGTTGTGCGCGGTGAGCCGCTCGGCGAACTGCAGCTCGTTGATCACCGAGCCCCACAGCCGCGGCCTGCGGCCCGCCCACCGGATGCGCACGCCCCAGTCGTTCAGCTGATCGCGCCTGCGGTGCAGCACGTCGCGGTTGTAGCCCATGAGGAAGCGCACCTCGTCGGGCGAGCGCTTCCAGTTCTCGGTGGAGAACGCGTACACGCTCAGGTGCTTCACGCCCAGCTGGATCGCGCCGGCGACGACGTCGAGCAGGCTCGCCTCCCCCGCCTTGTGGCCCTCGATGCGGGTGAGCCCCTTGGCGTTCGCCCAGCGGCCGTTGCCGTCCATCACCAGGGCGACGTGCTCCGGCACGGCCTTGCGGGGCAGCTCGGGCGGGTAGATACCGGTCCAGTCGATCGGCTTGAAGTCGATCGCGTCCTTATGGGTTTTCGGAACGCTCACGCCGTGCGGTCCACGTGCTCGAGCGAGCGCAGCGTGCGCTCCAGGTGGAACTGCGTGTACGCGGCGACGACACCGCTGGCCTGGTGCCGGGCCCGCTCCTCCGCCGCCTCCGCGACCTCCCAGCGCCCCTCGAGCAGCGCGCCGAGCAGGGAGAGGGTGTCGAGGTCGAGGCGAGGTGCACCGGGGGGCGCCACCTCGTCGGCGACGACACCGCCGAGCTGCGGAACGAATACGGTGTGCGGGCCGGGAGCACCGGTGACCGCGCAGTCCACGAAGCTCGGCGCCCACCCCGCGATCGAGAGCGAGCGCAGCAGGTACGAGTCGAGCGTGAGGCTGGGGTGGTGCTCGCGACGGGAGAGCGACCGCAGGGCACCCACCAGCAGCAGGTACTGCTGGAGCGAGCCGTCGTCATCCGTCACCTTGTCGGCGGTCTCGACCATCACGCTGCCCGCGGTGTAGCTCGCGTAGTCGTCGGCGATGTCGGCGCCGTACGAGCCGAGGGATTCGGCCTGCTGCACGATGTCGAGGCTGCGGCCGACGTAGCACTGGATGTCGGCGACCATCATCGGCTCGAGGCGCGAGCCGAAGCGTGAGGCGGTGCGGCGCACACCCTTCGCGACCGCACGGATCTTGCCGTGCTGGCGCGAGAGCATCGTGACGATGCGGTCGGCCTCACCCAGCTTGTGGGTGCGCAGCACAACTGCTTCGTCACGATAGGTCGGCACCCCTCCAGTATCCCCTCCTCCACTGTCGGAAGCCCGGCGACGGACCGCACGGGCCGGGGAAAACGGCCCCCGGACGGGTGTGAACACCCGTGTAATTCGCCCCCAGTTGACGGGTGAAACCGCCCATTTGACCCGTTGGGGGGATAGTTCCCGCCTCCCGACCGACCTACTTTGGCGACAGCGGCAGGCGATTCGGGATCGCCTTCGCACCGGGTACGGGGGTGCCCAACATGAAGAGGTTCAGGGTGTGGGGAACGGCGATCGTCACGATCGTCGTCCTCGCCCTGCCCTTCGCCGGCGGTGCCGGTCCGGGTCTCGAGACCACCGCCGCGGCGTCCACCATCGTGACCGCCGAGCGCGCCAGGAGCGTGCACACCTACCCCGAGGTCGACGCCGCGAGCGTGCGCTCCGGAACCCTCGACCGCCGCGACAGCTACGAGGCGGCGGGCCAGCACTGCCCCGCCGCGATCACCGGCAGCGTCACGGATGCCGCGCCCGCAGCCGTCTCGGCGCTCGGCGTCGGCGGCACGACGCAGCAGGACCTGGTCACCTTCGCCGTCGCTTTCAACGCCATCCGCGTGCTGAACTGCCTGGACCCGATCCCGTTCGATAACTTCACCTGGGACTCGTGCATGGAGCACCGCCTCGTGTGGATGGCCGAGGACCCGAGCACCGACCCGGCGAGCGCGTGGGGCCATCTCGGCAGCATCCGCAGCGACGGCGTGCCGAGCGTGGGCTGCGACGGCAACCTCGCCGGCGGGTCGGACAACACGAGCGAGACCGTCGCGAGCAAGTGGTGGGAGTCCGACGCGCACCGCGCCTCGCTCTACCGCCCCGATTCCGACATCGCTGGGGCCTGCATCGCGTTCGCGATGACCCACGGCGGCGTGCCCAACGAGGCGCCCTCCTTCGTCCGCGCGGCCGCGCGCTGGTACGACTGCTCGTAGACAATGGGAGCGTGAACTCCCCCGTCGACACCTTCGAGCAGCAGCGCGGCCGGATGTTCGGCATCGCCTACCGGATGCTCGGATCGGCCGCCGAGGCCGAGGACATCGTGCAGGAGGCCTGGCTGCGCTGGCAGTCCGCCGACCGGTCGGACGTCGACGAGCCCGGCGCCTACCTCGCGACGATCGTCACACGCCTGGCCCTCACGGCGCTCGACTCCGCCCGCGCGCGCCGCGAGGTCTACGTGGGCCCGTGGCTCCCCGAGCCCGTGTCGACGGTCGGCGACCCCACGATCGGCGCGGAGCGCGCAGAGGCGATGTCGCTCGCCGTACTCCTGCTCCTGGAGCGGCTCACTCCGCCCGAGCGCGCGGCCTACGTGCTGCACGAGGCATTCGGCTACTCGTTCCGGCAGGTGGCAGACGTGCTCGACACGACGGAGGCGAACGCCCGGCAGCTCGGCAGCAGAGCACGCGCCCACCTCGACCGCGAGCGCGGAGTCGTGGTCACCAAGGTCGAGCGCGACCGGCTGCTCGCCGCCTTCCTCGCCGCAGCGCAGCGCGGCGACCTCGCCGCCCTCGAGGCGACCCTGAGCCACGACGTGGAGTCGATGTCCGACGGCGGCGGTGTGGTCAGCGCCGCCCGCAAGGTGGTGCAGGGCCGCGAGCGCGTTGCCGTGCTCATCCTCGGGGTGCTCGAGAAGTTCGCCCAGGGCATCGAGACCACCGCGGTGGAGGCGAACGGCGAGCTCGCGATGCTCGGCATGCGCGACGGGCATCCGGTCGCCCTGTGGACCGTGGACATCGGCCCGGAGGGCGTGCGCCGCCTCATGATCGTGCTCAACCCGGAGAAGCTGTCACGATTCGGAGGGCTGCCCAGTCGTAGCTGGTGACTCCAGCGAAAGGAACCCCATGACCATCCTCGTCACCGGCGGCACCGGCATCCTCGGCCGCCCCACCGTCGAGCTGCTGCGCGCGGCCGGCCACGACGTGCGCATCCTGAGCCGCAGCACGGGCGGCGACCTGAGCACGGGCGCGGGGGTGACCGGGGCCCTCGAGGGCGTCGGCACCGTGCTGCACCTCGCGACGAGCGCCAGCACGCGGGATGTGCGGCAGACCCAGCGGCTCGTCGACGCGGCTAGGGCTACCGGCGTCACGCACGTCGTGTACATCTCGATCGTCGGTGTCGATACCGTGCCGTACTCGTACTACCGCGCGAAGTTCGCGTGCGAGCAGATCATCGAGGCATCGGGCATTCCGTTCACGATCCTGCGCGCCACCCAGTTCCACAGCTTCGTGGCGATGATCCCGCGCGCGCAGCGCAGGCTGCCCGTGATCTTCTCGCTGAACGCACCCGACCAGCCGATCAAGGTCGAGGAGGTCGCCGAGCGGCTCGTCGAACTCGTCGCGGCCGCGCCCTCTGGCCTGGTCGCCGACATCGGCGGCCCGCAGCAACTCACCGTGCGCGAGGCGATCGCGATCTGGCAGCGCGCCGCCGGAACGCGCAAGCCCGTGTGGACGATCCCGCTCGGGGGCAAGATGATGCGCGCCATGCGTGCGGGCGAGCACATGCCCGGGTTGCCGGGCTACGGCAGGGGGACGTTCGCCGAGTATGCCGAGCACGAAGCGAGGCCCTGAGCGTGGTACGAATGAGGCGTGACCGCCACCTTCGTGATCCCGCTGTGGGCCGACCTGCTCGCCGTGGGCATCGGCTCGGTGCAGGGCGCCCTGTTCGCCGCGCAGTTCCGTGACCGCAGGCTCGACCTCCTCGGTGTCGCGATCATCGGCATCGCGACCGGCTTCGGCGGCGGAATCCTGCGCGACGTCCTGCTCGCGCAGGTGCCCGCAGCGCTCACGAGCAACTGGTACCTGATTACCGCGACCGCGGCCGCCCTGCTGGGCATGCTGCTGGAACGGCTCATCTCGCGCCTCGGCCCGCTCGTGACCGTGCTCGACGCGCTCACGATCGGCCTCTTCGGGGCGATCGGCACGACGAAGGCCCTCTCCGCCGGGCTCCCCGAGGTGCCCGCCATCTTCGTCGGTGTGCTCTCGGCGGTCGGCGGTTCGATCCTGCGCGACCTCCTGCTCAACCGGCCCATCGCGCTCATGCACGTGGGCTCGCTCTACGCCGTGGCCGCCGTCGTCGGCTGCGGCAGTCTCGCGATCATGCTCGACCTGGGGGTCGACGTGTTCGTGGCCGCGAGCATCTGCGTCGGCCTGACGTTCGGCGTGCGGGTGCTCGCCGTCGCCTTCAACTGGACCCTGCCCGAGCAGCGCGCGATCGAGAAGCTCCCGCGCATCCGGCGCCGCTAGCGCCGAAGGCGGGTTGAGTAGTGCGCTCTAGCGCGCGTGTCGAAACCTCACGTCGGTTTCGATACGGCCGCGGGCGGCCTACTCAACCCGCCTGGGCCAGCTCGACCACGGCCTCCGCACAGCCCCACGAGAGCGTGACACCCGAGCCGCCGTGCCCGTAGCAGGCGATGACCGGCACGGCGTGGCCGGGCACCCGCTCGAGCCGCACGGTCGGCCGTGACGGGCGCAGGCCGACCCCGCGAGAGACGATCCGCAGGCCCGCGAGCTGCGGCACGAGCGCTGTGGTGCGCTCGAGGATGGCCCGCTCGGTGGCGTCGTCGAGCTCGAGGCTCGTCGCGCCGACCTCCGACACCCCGCCGCACACGATGTCGTCGCGCCGGGGCACGACGTAGGTGAGCCCGCCGGGGTTGTCGTCGTCGATCCACCAGTCAGTGAGCCCCGGGTTCTCCAGCCGCACCACCTGCCCGCGCACCGGCACGACGGACGAGTCGTCACCCAGCAGCTGCCCCGACCGCAGCCCGGCGGCGACTACGACGAGGTCGGCGTTCCCGGCGCATTCGTCGACGGATGCCACGCCCCGCACCTCGAACCGCACCCCCAGGTCGCGGCAGCGCGCCGTGAGCCACTCCCCGTACACGCCCGAGGTGACGACGGGCACGGTGGCCCGCACACCGGAGAGCGCTCCTTCCGGCAGCACCGTCGCCTCGGTCGCGCCGGCGACGACGGGCGTCCACGAGCGGTCGGGGTGGGGCGTGCGCTCGACGACGGTGCCGGCGCGGAGGTCCACACCGGCGGATTCGTCGAGCGAGATCGCGCGATAGCGCGCGAGCGATCGGGTGAGCCAGTCGCCGGTCGCGGGCGACGCGCTGAGGTACGGGAACCACACGGCCGCCGCGACCGTGGAGACGGTGTGCGCGATGTCGGCGTCGGCGACCACGGTGACGGCGTCGCCGGCACGGGCGAGCTCGTGGGCGACGCTCAGGCCGATGACTCCACTGCCGACGACGGTCACTCTCCTCATGGGGCAAGCGTAGAGCATGTAAGAAATGTTTGACATCGAGCGGGGCATCCGGCTACGGTTCCCATGTCAAACATTTTTTACTTAGGAGGCGCAATGTCGTACGAGGAGAAGAGCACCTGGGTCATGGGGGCGCTCGCCGTCATCACGCTCGCGGTGTACACGAGCGTCACCCTCGTCCAAGCGACGAGCGTGCCGCTCACCCAGACCCCGTATGTCGCGACCATGCTCTGGACGATCATCGGCTCGATCGTCGTGTCGATCGTCATCCACATCGCGCTGGGCATGTTCACGCGGGGGCGCAAGCAAGACCAGCGCGACCGCGAGTTCCATGCGTTCGGCGGGCGGGTGGGCAACGGATTCCTCGTCGCCGGCACACTCGCAGGCCTCATCCTGGCGTGGCTCGAGGTCGACTGGTTCTGGATCGCCAACGCGCTGTTCCTCGGCTTCGTGCTCTCCGCGATCCTCGAATCCATCGCCAAGATCGTCGCCTACCGCCGCGGACTGGCCGGCGCCCGGTGGTGAAGCCCACGAGCGTCACCAACTCGATCCGCGCGCTGCGGGCGAGTCACGGCGACCTCACCCAGGCCGAGCTCGCCGACCGCATCGGCGTGACCCGGCAGACCGTCATCGCCATCGAGCAGGGCCGCTACTCCCCCTCGCTCGAGCTGGCATTCCAGATCGCGCGCGTGTTCGGGGTGCCCCTCGACGACGTGTTCCAATACCCGGCAGGAGACCCCTCATGAAAGCAGTAGTCCGCTACACCTACGGCGACGAATCGGTACTCGAGTACACCGATCTCCGCGACCCCGTGCCCGGCCCCGGCGAGGTGCTCGTGCGCGTGCGCGCCGCGGGGGTGGACCGCGGCGCGTGGCACATCATGACCGGGCTGCCCCACCTCGCGCGGCTCGCCTTCGGCCTGCGCCGACCGCGCGACCCGCAGCTGGGCATGGACGCCGCCGGCGTCGTCGAAGCGGTCGGCCCGGATGTCACGGCCTTCCGGGTGGGTGACGAGGTGCTCGGCGTGGTGCGCGGCTCGTTCGCCGAGCTCACCATCGCCGCCGAACGGCACCTCGTGGCCAAGCCCGCGACGGTGAGTTGGGAGCAGGCGGCCGCCGCCCCGACCTCCACGATCACGGCATTCGACGCGCTGCGCACCCGCGTGACCAGCGGCACGCGCGTGCTCGTCCTCGGTGCGGGCGGAGGCGTCGGGCACCTCGCCGTGCAGGTCGCCCGCGCGCTCGGCGGCGAGGTCACCGCGGCAACGAGCGACCCCGCGTTCGCGGCATCCGTCGGCGCTAGTGCCGTCATCGACTACCGCACGGAACCCCTCACGGGCACGTACGACGTGATCCTCGACATCGGTTGCAGGCGGCCCGTGCGGGAGCTTCGGGCGCTGCTCTCCCCCGCCGGATCACTCGTCTTCGTGGGCGGCGAGGGCGGTGGCGCTCTCGCGGGCGGGATGCAGCGCCAGTTCGTGGTGGCGCCGTTCTCCCGCCAGAAGTTCGTCACGTTCGTGGCGCGAACGACTCCAGCAGCACTCCGCGAGGTTGCGGAGCATCTGGCCGACGGCACGGTGGTTCCCGTGGTAGACCGCACCTACCCGCTCGCCGAGGCCGCGGATGCGCTGCGGCAGCTGTCGGGCGGGCGTGTCCGGGGGAAGCTCGTGCTGCATCCCGGGGCGGCGGGTTGAGTAGGCCGCCCGCGGCCG
>CAIXMB010000147.1 GCA_903920435.1 uncultured Actinomycetes bacterium | reverse complement strand
TCGGCGACCTCTTCGGCGCGCCCCTCGAGGGGGTCGACCGTGTCGTCGACTCAGCGCGGGCCGAGGGCCTCGACGCCGGGTCCGGCGGTCCGGATCGTGATTCCCTGTGGGCTCCGGGCTCGATCGCCGCCTTTCGCCGGTGGGTGGACGAGCGCGGGCTTCAACCCTGACCCTGCCCCCCGCGACCCGTTTTGGGGGCCTCGCCTGCGGCGAGCCGTGGTGACTTTTGCGGGGTGGCACCATAGCCTTGGCAGGGCGAGAGAGGGGAAAGCTCGTGCGAATTGCCGCGCCACTCGGGGGATCATGGCAGCGACGGGGTTACGTCGTTGCGACGGTGACGGCTGCCCTCGGGCTTGTCGTCACCCTGTTCGTCCCCGGTGTTCCTGCAGCGAACGCCGCGCCCGAGACGGTCGCCGCACCGGCGGCCCCCGCGGTGACGAGCACCGCCGGGTTCGACCCGAGCTTCATCATCAGCGACGACCTCTTCTACGACAGCGGCGCCATGACCGCGGCGCAGATCCAGTCCTTCCTCGACGGCAAGATCGGCACCTGCCTCAACTCCAACTGCCTCAATGTCGCGACGGTGCCGTTCGCGGGCCGGGCGCGAGACGTCTCGTCCACGACCGGGAACCTCGTGTGCGAGGCGATGCCGGCCGCGACCATCAAGGTGTCCGAGCTCATCTACCGCACGCAGGTCGCCTGCGGAATCTCGGCCAAGGTGATCCTCGTCACCCTCCAGAAGGAGCAGGGGCTCGTCACCAGCCGCGCCCCCGACAGCGTCGCACTGCGGTGGGCGATGGGCATGGCGTGCCCCGACACGGCACCCTGCGACACGGCGTTCGCGGGGCTCGCCACCCAGATCGTCGCGGGCACGCGCCAGCTCAAGGCGTACAAGGCCGCCGCGTTCGGGCGCCAGCCGGGCAACCAGTACGTGCAGTGGAACCCCGACGCGTCGTGCGGCGGTACCTATCTCAATGTGCAGAGCTACGGAACCGCCGCCCTCTACAACTACACCCCCTACCAGCCCAACTCCGCGGCGCTCGCCAACCCCTACGGCATCGGTGACGGGTGCTCGTCGTACGGCAACCGCAACTTCTGGGTGTACTACAACGACTGGTTCGGCAGCAGCGTCAACTTCGACCCGCTGCAGGCGATCGCCGATCGCTACGCGGAGCTCGGTGGCGCATCGGGTGCGCTGGGCGCTGCGACGGGGTCGATCCCGAGCTGCACCTCGTCGTCGAACACCTGCCTGCGCACCTTCCAGCACGGCTGGATCCACTGGAAGCGCGGCAGCGGCGTTCATTCCGTCGCCGGCGCCATCGGAGACTACGTCCTCGCGAACCCCACTCTCACGGGATATGCGACGGCGGAGAAGCAGGATGCCGTCGATCCCAACGGGAACGGCGTCGCCCAACAGTTCGAGCGCGGGTGGATCCACTCAGGTCCCTCCGGCCTGTTCTGGTCGCCGTCCAGCGTGATGTCGGTCTACAGCGCCAACGGTTGGTTGCGCGGCGCGCTTGGATGGCCGACATCCGAGTACACCTGTGGCGGCCCTTCGAGCCGGTGCATCCAGTGGTTCGCCGGAGGTGCCATCAGCGGCCCCGCGTCCGGCATCCCCACGGTTGTGCCGCAGGCCCTGGCGGCGGCGTACAGCACGGCCGGGGGCACCGGTGGAGAGCTCGGATTCCCGGCTCTCGACGTGCAGCGCGTGATCGACCCCAACGGCAATGGATTCGCCTGGAAGCTCGACAACGGCTGGATCCATTCCAGCGCGGCGGGGACCTTCGTGACCTCGAACGCGATCATGGCCGAGTACAGCAAGCGCGGATGGGTCCGCGGAGCCCTCGGCTGGCCGACCGCGAACCAGTCGTGCGACGTGACGGGCTGCGAGCAGCAGTTCGCGGGCGGCACGATCCGGATCAGCGCCGACTCCGCCATGACCGATGCGGCGATAGCCCAGGTGTGGCGCGACCTCGGGGGAGCGGCTGGCGCCCTCGGAGCACCGATCGCCCGCCCCTCCACCGTCGCGGACAAGAACGGCAACGGCTCGGCGCAGCAGTTCGAGCGCGGCTGGATCCACTCGAGCGCGGCGGGCACGTTCGCCTCGAGCGCGGCGATCATGACGGAGTTCAGCAAGCAGGGCTGGGTGCGTGGATGGCTCGGCTGGCCCGTCGCTGCCGCCGCGTGTGACGCCAACGGCTGTGCGCAGGACTTCGCCAACGGCACCATCGCCGTCGCGACCGACGGCACGCCCCGCAGCATGCCATCCGTGAGCAACGCGCAGATCCGCGCGCTGTACCAGAGCACCGGCGGAGCCGGCGGGACGCTCGGCTACCCGGTCGCCGCGGTGCAGGCGGTCGCCGACCCGAAGGGCAACGGCTTCGCACAGCGCTTCGAGAAGGCCTGGGTGCACTCGAGCTCGTCCGGAACCTTCTCCACGTCGAACGCCCTCATGGTCGCCTACAGCGCGCAGGGATGGTTGCGCGGCACGCTCGGATGGCCCGCTGCTGCGGAGACCTGCTCGGCGACGGGCTGCGGCCAGCGCTTCCAGGGCGGCATGCTCTTCGCCCCCACAGGTGGCGCGGCCTTCCTCGTCCCCGATGTCACGAATGCGCAGATCAAGGCCCTGTACGACACCCTCGGTGGCGCCACTGGCACGCTCGGGTACGCGACGGGAGCTTCGCAGGCGGTGACCGACGCCAACGGCAACGGCGTCGCCCAGAGGTTCGAGCGCGGGTGGATCCACACGAGCGCAAAGGGCACGTTCTGGAGCTCGACCGCGCTCATGACCGCATACAGCTCCGCGGGTTGGGTACGCGGCAAGCTCGGCTGGCCCACGGCGAACCCGGATTGCGGCGGCGCCTCGGGCGCCTGCATCCAGACCTTCGCCGGCGGTGCCATCGCCTCCATCGGTTCGACGGCGGCCGTGCTCCCCGATGCGATCGCCGCGGCGTACACGACGGCCGGAGGACCCGCGGGCGCATGGGGCTACCCCCTCGCACTCCCGCAGTCGGTGACCGACCCCAACGGCAACGGCTCAGCCTTCAAGCTTGAGAAGGGCTGGGTTCACGCGAGCGATCGGGGTGCATTCTTCACGACCAACACGGTCATGGCCGAGTACAGTGCGCGCGGCTGGCTCCGCGGATCCCTCGGCTGGCCGACGGCCAACGAGGCCTGCGACGCCACGGGATGCGCGCAGTCCTTCTCTGGCGGCACCATCCGCTACACCTACGGCGGTACGGCTCTCCTCGTCCCGGCGCTGTCGAACGCCGACATCAGGGCGGCGTGGGAGGCCGCGGGCGGCACGACGGGCTCCTTGGGCTACCCGATCAGCGGGGTACAGACGGTCACCGACCGCAACGGTGACGGGCTCACCCAGCAGTTCGAGCGCGGCTGGGTGCATTCGAGCGCCGCAGGAACCTTCGCGATCCCGAGCGTCATCATGACCCGGTACAGCGCACTCGGCTGGCTCCGCTATCCCTCGGGGATCGGCTGGCCGACGAGCGCGGTCGCATGCGACGCGACGGGCTGCACGCAGACGTTCGCGTCCGCCTCGATCCGCGTGCCCGTGGGCGAGCTCATGACCGAGTCGACGATCAGCACGGCGTGGCAGGCGCTGGGCGGCATGAACAGCCCGCTGGGCGCCCCGCTCGCGGCAGCCCAGGCGGTGTCCGACCCCAACGGCAACGGTTACGCGCAGCAGTTCGAGCGCGGCTGGATCCACTCGAGCGCAGCGGGGGCGTTCTGGACTCCGAGCGTCGTGATGACCGCGTACAGCTCGCGCGGATGGGTGCGCGGTTCGCTCGGCTGGCCCACGGCCAACCCGGTGTGCCTGCCGGGAGGCTGCACGCAGGCGTTCCAGAACGGCTCGATCGACACCAGGTGACGGTGGGCCGCAGACGCCTCCGGTAGTCTCGATCCATGATGTTCCCCGAGCTCCGCGCCGACCAGCAGGCGGTGTGAGGATGGCCGTAGACCCGAGCGCCGTAGCGGCCGCAATCCGCTCGGTGGTGGGAGCCGCACCCGTCGTCCCGCTCCACGAGCCCAACATCGGCGAGCTGGAACGGCGCTATGTCGACGAGTGCCTGGAGTCGACGTTCGTGTCGAGCGTCGGTGCCTTCGTCGGCCGTTTCGAGCAGGAGGTCGCCGAGTACACGGGCGCCGCCGCCGCCGTCGCGGTCTCGAACGGCACGGTAGCGCTCCAGATCGCCATGTCCCTCGCGGGCGTGCAGGCCGGTGACGAGGTCATCGTCCCCGCCCTCTCGTTCATCGCCACTGCCAACGCTGTCGCGCACATCGGCGCGCACCCGGTGTTCGTCGACAGCGAGGCCGACACCCTCGGTATGTCCCCCTCGGCTGTCGCGGCAGTCCTCGAATCGGCGGAACGCACGAGCGCAGGCCTCGTCAACCGCTCGACGCGCCGCCGGATCGCCGCGATCGTCCCCATGCATACCCTGGGCCACCCGCTGCGCATCGCGGAGCTCGTCGCGCTCGCCGACGAGTACGGTGTGCCCGTGGTGGAGGACGCCGCGGAGTCGTTGGGCAGCTTTGTGGGCGAGAAGCACACGGGCACGTTCGGGCGCCTGGGCACGCTGAGCTTCAACGGCAACAAGATCGTGACGACGGGTGGCGGCGGGATGATCCTGACCGACGACCTCGAGCTCGCGAAGCGGGCGAAGCACCTGACCACGACCGCCAAGCTCCCGCACCCGTGGGAGTTCGAGCACGACGAGGTCGGCTACAACTTCAGGATGCCCAACCTCAACGCCGCGCTCGGAGTCGCCCAGGTCGAGCGCCTCGACGGCTTCCGCGTGGCCAAGCGCCGCCTGGCCGCCCGCTATGCAGAGGTCTTCGCGGCGGTCGACGGCGTCGAGTTCCTGTCGGAGCCCGCAGGTACGACGAGCAACTACTGGTTGTGCGCCATCCGTGTGGAGGGCGGCCTTGCCGAGCGCGACGCCGTGCTCAAGGCCACGAACGACGACGGGCTGCTGTGCCGTCCGTTCTGGAACATGCTCAACGCCCAGAAGCCCTACCGCGATGCCGAGACCGGGCCCCTCCCCGTCGCGACCGACCTGCACGCCACGGTCGTGTGCGTGCCCAGTTCGGTAGCACTGGCCCCGGCATGACGCGCACGATCGCGGTCTTCACCGGCACGCGAGCGGACTACGGCCTCCTCCGCGGTCTTGCGCGCGCGATCGACGCGTCGCCCGAGGCGGAGCTCGCGCTCATCGTCTCCGGGTCGCACCTCTCGACGGAGCACGGCACGACGTCGGGCGAGATCGCCCAAGACGGCCTGTCCTTCGCCGCCGAGATCCCGATCTGGAGCGGCGACGACACGCCTGCGGGCGCCGCACGCGACCTCGGCGCCGCCCTTCCACGCTACGAGGAGGCGCTCGAGCGCATCGCCCCCGACGTGCTCGTCGTGCTCGGCGACCGTCTCGAGGCCTTCGGAGCGGCGACAGCGGCGACGATCGCGGGCATCCCCGTCGCGCATATCCACGGCGGCGAGATCACGGAGGGCGCCATGGACGACTCCCTGCGCCATGCGATCACGAAGCTCTCGTACCTGCACCTCACCTCGACCGCCTCGCATCGGGACCGCGTGATACAGCTCGGCGAGGATCCCGCTCGCGTTCACTTCCTCGGGGCTCCCGTCGTCGACGCGCTCTCGGAGCTCGACCTCCTCGGTGCCGAGCAGGTGCGAGAGCGGTTCGGGGTGCGGCTTACGCGGCCCACGGCCCTCGTGACCTTCCACCCCGCGGCGATGGACCTGCTGCCGACCGCGGAGCTCCTCGAGGAGCTGCTCGCGGGCCTCATGGCCGTCGAGGGCCTCCACGTCATCATCACGGGTGCGAACACCGACATCGGCAGCACCGCGGTGCGCGAGCGCATCGCGCAGTTCGTGGCGGAACATCCCGACCGGGTCGACTACGTCGAGTCGTTCGGGCAGCTCGGCTACCTGAGCACGATGGCGCTCGTCGACGTCGTGGCCGGCAACTCGTCGAGCACCGTGCTCGAGGCGCCCGTGCTGGGCATCCCGTCTGTTCTCGTGGGCGACCGGCAGAAGGGCAGGCCCGTGTCGGCGGGCGTGCGCACCCCCGCCCCCGACCGGGCCTCGATCGCCGCCGCCCTCGACGATGCCCTGGCAGCCCCCCGGGCGACTGCGCCCGCGGTCTTCGGCGAGCCCGGTTTCGCCCGGCGTGCCCTTCGCGCGCTCCTCGACGCCGACCTTCCTCACCCGCCGCGCAAGGCGTTCTACGACCTGGAGACTGGAGCACACCCATGAGCGACGAGCTCTACGTCATCGCCGAAGCGGGCGTCAACCACAACGGCTCGCTGGGACGCGCCCTCGACATGGTGGACCTCGCGGCAGAGGCCGGCGCCGACGCCATCAAGTTCCAGACGTTCTCCGCCGACCGCCTCGCCGGGCAGGACGCGGCCCTCGCCGACTACCAGCGCGACGGCGGCGACGACGGCCGCACCCAGTACGACCTGCTCAAGGGCCTCGAGCTGAGTCATGACGAGTTCGCGAGCATCCGCGAGCGATGCCGTGACCGCGGCATCACCTTCCTCTCGACGGGCTTCGACCTGGAGGAGCTGCGGTTCCTCGTCGACGAGCTCCATATCCCGATGGTGAAGATCGCCTCGGGCGACCTCACATTCGCCCCGCTGCTGGTCGCGGCCGGGGCGACGGGGCTGCCGGTCATCCTCTCGACCGGCATGGCCGACCTCGCGGAGACGGGCCGCGCCCTGAAGTTCATCGCGGCCGGCTACGCGATCGCCGACGGAAGGTTGGAGCGCGGTGCGCGCATCAGGCCCGACGTGCTCGAGGCCGCGTGGGAGTCGCGCAACGACTCGCGCCCGTTCGACTCGGACGTCACCGTGCTGCACTGCACGACCGAGTACCCGGCCGCGCTCGAGCACCTCAACCTCCGCGCGATGGGCACCATCCGCGACGAGTACGGCACGCGCGTCGGATACTCGGACCACTCGCTGGGCTCGGTCGCCTCGACGGCCGCGGTGGCCCTCGGCGCGACGATGATCGAGAAGCACTTCACCCTCGACACGTCGCTCGAGGGCCCCGACCATGCGGCGTCCCTCGACCCGCAGGGCCTCGTCGACTTCGTCGCCGCGCTGCGCGGGGTCGGGGTCGCGCTCGGCAGCCCGGTCAAGCAGGCCCAGTCGGTGGAGCTCGGCAACCGGGACGTGGTGCGCCGCAGCATCGTCGCCGCGAGGCCGATCGCGGCCGGCGCCGTGATCACCGAGGACGACCTCATCTGCCGCCGTCCCGCCGCGGGCCGCTCGGCCTTCGAGTTCTGGGACGTCGTCGGCGCCCCGGCTGAGCGGGCATACGCCGCCGGGGACTACGTTGGCTGACCCGCGCCCGGTCGTGCTGCTCGGGGCGGGAGGGCACGCGCGCGTGCTGCTCCAGGCGCTCCGCGCGCTCGACATCCCGGTCGCGGGGTACATCGCCCCGTCGGCCGAGGGCAGCAGGCTCGGCGATGTCGCGTGGCTCGGCGGCGACGACGTGCTCGCCTCGCTCGACGGCGTCGACCTCGTGAACGCCGTGGGCTCCGCCGGACGCGTCGAGCGCCGCACGGCCGCCCACGCGGCCGCCACCGCCGCGGGGCTGCGCTTCCGTACCGTCGTGCACCCCCGCGCGTTCGTCGACGACTCCGCCGAGCTCGGGGAGGGGGCGCAGGTGCTTGCCGGTGCCGTCGTGGGCGTCGGGGCGCGCGTCGGGAAGGACGCGATCGTCAACACCTCCGCGGTCGTCGAGCACGACTGCACGGTAGGCGCGCACAGCCACATCGCGACGGGAGCGCTGCTCGCGGGCGACACCGCCGTGGGGGAGTCCACGCACGTGGGACTGGGGGCGCGCGTCATCCAGGGCATCGCAATAGGCTCGTGGTGCGTCATCGGCGCGGGAGCCGTCGTGCTCGCCGACGTGCCCGACGGCGCGACGGCGGTCGGAATCCCCGCCCGACTGCTGCCGACCGGGAGGGACTGATGGACTTCGCACCCCTGGTGATCTCACCCTCGGCATCCGTCCGCGACGCGCTCGCCCAGATCGACCGCGGGGGCCGGCAGCTCGCGCTCGTCGTCACGGAGGGAACGCTCACGGGCGTCGTGTCCGACGGCGACATCCGACGCGGACTCCTGCGCGGGGTGGGCCTCGACGATCCGGTGTCGGCGGTGCTCAACGAGCATCCTGCGACCGTGCCGCCGACGGCGGACCAGGGCGACGTGGACCGCCTGAAGGCGGAGCGCGGCGTGCGATACATCCCCGTCGTCGACGCCTCGGGCATCCTCCTCGACATCATCGGTCCCGACGAGCGGGTCGCCGTCGAGCTCAGCACGCCCGTCGTCCTCATGGCGGGAGGACGCGGTCAGCGGCTCTACCCGCTCACGAAGGACGTGCCGAAGCCCATGGTCCCGGTCGGCGGCATGCCCATGATCGAGGTCATCCTGCGCCGCCTCCACGCACAGGGCTTCCGCAGGGTCCACGTGTCGGTCAACTACCTCGGCCATGTCATCGAGGAGTTCCTGGGCGACGGCTCGTCGCTGGGCCTTCAGATCGACTACCTGCACGAGACGTCGCCCCTCGGCACCGCCGGAGCCCTCGCCCAGCTCGACGGCCGGATCGACGAACCCTTCGTCGTCATGAACTCCGACCTGCTCACCGACGTCGACCTGCGCAGGATGCTCGCCTTCCACCGTCGTGTGGCGGGTGGCGCCACCGTCGGCGTGCGCGAGTACACCTTCGAGATCCCGTTCGGCGTGGTGCGCATCGAGGGCGAGCTCGTGCAATCCCTCGCCGAGAAGCCTCAGCACCGCGAGCTCGTGAGTGCGGGGATCTACGTGCTCGACCCGCTGTCGCTCACGCTCCTCGAGCGCGACCGCTATTGCGACATGCCCACACTGCTCGGTCAGATCATCGAGGCCGGGCGATCCGTGGGGGCGTTCACCATCCATGAGGACTGGATAGACATCGGGCGCGTCGAGGACCTCGAACGCGCGCGAGCGGCGGCGGAACGGAACGGCGTATGAGGATCTGCTCGATCAACGTCCGCGCGGGCTCGAAGGGCGTCCCGGGCAAGAACCTCCGGCCCGTGCTGGGAATCCCGCTCTTCGGCCATTCCGTACGGCAGGCTGTCGCGACCGGCCTGTTCGAGGAGGTCGTCGTGTCGAGCGACTCGGAGGAGATCCTCCGCCTCGCACCGGAGTTCGGGGCCACCGGCGTCGTCGTGCGCCCGCCCGAGCTTGCCACCGACACGGCGGGCAAGGTCCCCGCGATCGCGCACTCCGTGCTCGAGACCGAGCGCAGGACAGGGAAGCAGTTCGCGGTGTGCGTCGACCTCGACGCGACGAGTCCGCTGCGCTTCCTCTCCGACATCCACGAGGCCGTCCGGATGTTCGAGTCGTCCGACGCCGAGTCGCTCATCACGGGCAGTGAGGCTCGGCGCAATCCCTACTTCAACCTGGTCGAGGAGCAGCCGGACGGAACCGTCGCCGTCTCGAAGAAGCCCGCGTTCGACGTGCTGCGCCGCCAGGACGCCCCCCGCTCGTTCGACATGAACGGATCCATCTACGTCTGGCGCCGCGAGTCGCTCGTGGAGCAGCAGGTCGTCTTCTTCCCGTCGACGATCCTCTACGAGATGCCCGCCGAGCGTTCGATCGACGTCGACAGCGAGCTCGACTTCCGCATGGTGACGTGGCTCATGGAGGAGCGGGAGGGCTCCGGCCCGCACTGACCGGGTCGCGCTGCTAGAGGCGGTGCTCGACGCCGTTCGCGACGAGCTGCTCCGCGATCTCGACGACGCGCGTGCCCTCGGCGAACGTGACGATGCCCTTGGCCTCGCCCGCGATGACCGAGTCGCGGAACGCCTCATGCTCCGCGAGCAGCGGCTCCTTGCGGTCGAGCGCGTAGCGGGTCGAGTCGCCCTCGGAGACGCCGCGGAACTCTCCCGGGTCCCAGGCGACCTGGATGCGGCCGTTCTCGAAGAAGCTCAGGTCGGCGGTGAGGGTATCCGCGACGAGCACGCCCTTCTCGCCCGTGATGATCGTGATGCGCTCCTTGAACGGAGTGAGCCAGTTGACGATGTGCGAGGTGATCGTGCCGCCGCTGAGCGAGCCGACAGCCGTCACCATGTCCTCGTGGGGGCGCCCGCTGCGGAAGGTGGTGCGGGCGTTGACCGACGCGTACTCCTGCTGGGCGACCCATGCCGTGAGGTCGATGTCGTGGGTGGCGAGGTCTTTGATCACCCCGACGTCGGCGATGCGGCCGGGGAACGGTCCCTGGCGCCGCGTCGCGATCTGGTAGATCTCGCCGAGCACTCCGTCTTCGATGCGCTGGCGGGCCGCCTGGAGTGCGGGGTTGTAGCGCTCGATGTGGCCGACACCGCCGATGAGGCCCTTGGCGGCGAACAGGTCGCGCAGGGTGCGGGAGTCCTCGGCGGTCGAGGCCACGGGCTTCTCGATGAGGGCGTGGATGCCCGCCTCCGCGAGCCGGGTGCCCATGTCGAGGTGGAAGACGGTCGGGGCGGCGACGACCGCGTAGTCGAGGCCCATCGCGAGGAACTCGTCGAGGTCGCGCACCACCGGCTTGCCGTGCACGTGGTCGGGAGTCGTCGGAGACGGGTCGAACACGCCCACGAACTCGACGCCGTCGAGCGCCGCGAGCACGCGCGCGTGGTTGCTGCCCATGACCCCGAGCCCGAGCAGGCCCGCGCGCAGCGTCATGCGCCGGCCTTCGCCACCGCGTTCACTGCCTCGACGATCTGGTCGAGCTCGCCCTGCGAGAGGGACGGGTACACCGGCAGCGACAGCACCTGGGTCGTCGCGACCTCGGTGATCGGCAGGTCGAGGTCGAGGCGGAACGACGGGAGGCGGTGGATGGGCGTCGGGTAGTACACGCCGCTGCCGACGCCGCGCTGCGTGAGCTGCTCGGCGAAGGCGTCGCGGTCGTGGTCGACGACGCGGATCGTGTACTGGTGGAAGACGTGCACGGCGCCCGGCGCCGTCGGGGGAGTGACGACGCCCTCGAGGTTGGCGCTCAGGAACGCCGCGTTTTCCTGGCGCTTCGCCGTCCAGCCGGCGAGCTTGGTGAGCTGCACGCGGCCGATGGCGGCGTGGATGTCGGTCATGCGGGTGTTGAAGCCCACGACCTCGTTCTCGTAGCGGCGTTCCATGCCCTGGTTGCGCAGCACGCGCGAGAGGCGTGCGACCTCGTCGGACGGCGTCGTGATCATGCCGCCCTCACCCGAGGTCATGTTCTTGGTGGGGTAGAACGAGAAGCTGCCCGCGATGCCCCACGCGCCCACGGGGATTCCGTCAACCGATGCCGCGTGCGCCTGGGCGGCGTCTTCGAACAGCAGCAGCCCGTGCTTCTCGGCGATCGCCTTGATAGCGACGAGGTTGGCCGGATGCCCGTAGAGATGCACCGGCATGATCGCCTTCGTGCGCGGGGTGATCGCCGCTTCGATCGCCGACGGGTCCGTCGCGAAGTAGTCGAGCTCGATGTCCACGAACACCGGGGTCGCACCGGCGAGGGCCACGGAGTTGGCGGTTGCGGCGAAGCTGAACGACGGCACGATGACCTCGTCGCCGGGGCCGACGCCCGCGGCGAGGAACGCCATGTGCAGGGCGGAGGTTCCGGAGTTGACGGCGACCGAGTGCATGCCGCCGACGATCGACGAGAACTCGGTTTCGAACGCCGCTACCTCGGGGCCCTGGGCGAGCATCCCCGATCGCATGACGCGGTCGACTGCCGCGCGCTCTTCGTCGCCGATCTCAGGTCGTGCTGCGGGAATCATCGTTACTGCACCTCAATCAATTCGTCGTCGCCTACCTGTCGGTAGCGAGCTCCGGTCACCGGGCAGAGCCACTCTCCCGGGGAGTCTTCTGTCAGCGGGTGTCCCGCCGTTCCCACCCAGCCGACGCGGCGAGCGGGGCTGCCGACGACGAGGGCGAAGTCGGGTACGTCCTTGATGACCACCGAACCCGAGCCGACAAGCGCCCAGCGGCCGATCACGACGGGCGCGACGCACGTGGCGCTAGCGCCGATCGAGGCGCCCTCGCGGATGTCGACGCCAACCGGCTCCCAGTCGTGGGCCGACTTCGGCGTGCCGTCGGCGTTGATGGCACGCGGGAAGTGGTCGTTCGTGAGCACCACCGCCGGGCCGATGAACACGCCGCGCGCGAGCTTCGCCGGCTCATACACGAGGGCGTAGTTCTGGATCTTGCAGTTATCTCCGACCTCGACACCGGTGCCGACGTAGGCGCCGCGGCCCACGATGACGTTGGCGCCGATGCGCGCATCCTCGCGCACCTGGGCGTAGTGCCAGATCTTCGCGCCGTCGGCGATGGTCGCGCTGTCGGCCACATCGGCGGTGGCGTGCACGTAGCCGGTCGAGGGGGTCATGGGTTCTCCGAGGCGATAAGCGTCGTACGGACGAATATCGATCCTACCGGCTCGGGATAGGGTGGGCGCCATGCAGACGGGGCTGGCCAGGCGCATCATCGGCTTCGCAGGGCTGCCGTTCCTGTCACTCATCACCCCGTTCCTGTTCCTGCCGATCCTCGCGCGGGTTGCCGGCGCCGATGCCTGGCTTGCGATCGCCGTAGGTCAGTCGAGCGGCGGGTTCTTCGCCCTCGTCGTGGCGCTCGGCTACAACACGGTCGGACCGCCCATGATCGCGGTGTCCGCTGCTGCGGACCGCCCCCGGATGCTCGCGCGCAGCCTGCGCGCGAGGCTCGTCGTCTGGCTGCCGGCCGCCGCCGCTGCCGTCACCGTCGCAGCCCTGGTCGCACCGGGAAGCCATCGCCTCGAAGCGGCACTCATGGCCCTCGCGATGACTCTCACGGGCCTCTCCTCGGCTTGGTTCATGATCGGGCTGGGCCGCGCGAGCGCGATAGCCATCTACGAGATCGCGCCGCGCATCGTCGGAACGATCATCGCCGCCATCATCGTTCTCGCGGGCGGGCCCGTCGTCTGGTACCCGCTCCTGCTCATCGTCGCGCTCGTCGTAGGGGTCGCGGGTTATGCGGCGCGCACGATCACCGCGAGCGACCTCACTGGCGACGGCTGGCGCGAGGTGCGGTCGGTGTTGCGTGCGAACCGGTCGGCGGTCGCCATCGAGGTGACGGGCGGTGCCTACAACTCCCTCGCCGTGACGTTCGTCGGAGCGTCCGCGACCGCAGCCCAGGCCGCGTCGTACGTATCTGGCGACAAGCTGTACCGCATTGGCCAGTACTCCGTGTCGGCGCTCGGCAACGCGCTGCAGGGCTGGACGGTGGAGGCCGGCTCGGCCGAGTTCGGGCGCCGCATCCGTCGGTCGTTCCTCATGCACCTCACCCTGGGGCTGCTCGGATTCGCAGCGTTCGCGCTACTGGGTCCGTGGCTCTCCGGCGCGCTCTTCGGCGCGCACGTTGCGATCGACCAGACGACTGCCCTGGGGCTCGGCGTCGCAACGCTCGGCATCGCGCTCGGTACGAGCCTCGGGCGCATCACACTCGTGGGTATGGGCGCGCGTCGCGCCTTCCTCGCCAGCGTGCTCCTGGCTGCCTGCGTCGGCATCCCGGCGATCTTGCTGCTGTCGTCGGCGTTCGGAGCGGCAGGCGGGGCCTGGGGCCTCGCGATCGGCGAGCTCGTGTCCGTCACCGCGCAGGCCTCGTCGGTGGTGTGGCTGCGACGCCGCGCGGGGGCGTTCATCGTCGCCCCGCACGCCGGTGCCGAGTCAGTCGCCGTCCCCCTGGGGGACTGACGCGGCGAACGCCCCGCGCCAGCTGAGCTCCTGCGCCGCCTTGACCGTGCACACCACGAAGAGCAGCCAGCCGTACTCGACGAGCATCGAGCTCTCGGCGAGCGAGGTCAGGATGAGCGTCAGCAGCACGAGCGCGGGCCACGCGAACACCGTGCTGCGCTTGCGCCCCGCGAGGAGCCACGAGCGGGTGAAGGTGAGTAGCACGAGACCCACGAAGATCGCGAGGCCGACGATGCCGAGCTGGAACCAGACATCGAGGAAGGCGTTGACTGCCGAGGTGGGCTCCCGCTCTCCCGCGATCGTGAAGATCGGGAACGGCAGGATGTCCGGGCGCCAGTAGCCCACCCAGCCCCAGCCCTCGAGCGGGTTCTGCGGGATGAACGCGAGGACGCGCCGCCACAGGGTCAGCCGGTAGCTGAGCTCGCTGCTCGCGCTGAATACGGCGATGAGGGGCGAGCGCAGCAGCCACGCGACGATCGCGAGGATCACCGCGGCGGAGAGCAGGGCGAGCTGCCAGAACCTCCTGCTCTCGGCGGGGAGCCTGCGCAGCAGGTAGAGCGCGACGACGGCCACGCACACCGTGACGAACACGGCGCTGATTACGGGCGAGCGAGAGAGCAGCACCCCCGTCGCGCCGAGCACGAGCGACCCGATGCCAAGCTGGCGGCTCACGGACCGCGTGCGCAGCTCCGTGCCGAACGTGATGATCGCGAGCAGCGCGAGCAGCCCGAGCTGGTTGCGGCTGCCCATGATGCCCTGGATGGGTCCGAGGTCACCCAGGTCGCCCTGGATATCGAGGAACGCGAGGGGCATGTCGATGAGCAGGCCGGAGAGGATCTCGAGCGCGAGCGAGACAACTAGCGCCGCCCGGAAGACGTCACCGAACGCCCGCACGATCTGGATGGTGTCGCGCACGAGCACGATGCCGATGCCGATGCCGGTGAAGGCGAGGAGGTACAGGATGCCCGTGGCCGAGGCGCTCCGGTAGTTGCTGAAGAGGATCGAGAGGGCCGCCCACCCCACGAACGCGACGAGGGAGACCGGCAGGATCGCGAACCAGCGGAACTCGTGGCGGCGCACGACTGCCATGCCGGCGAACAGCACCACGAGCACCACGAGCATGCCGATGAGGCCCGCCCAGCCGATGATGCGGGTGAGGAACTGGGCGCTCACCGCGACACCGATCGCCGCCACGCTCACGGCATTGGCGAACCGCGGTGACTCGAGAATCGACTGGGTGATCGCCAGGGGCGTGATCGTCACGGCGCCGCCAGGGCCTCGCGGTCGCCGAGCTTCGTCTTCACGGCGATGAGGGCGGTCAGGAACATGCCGTACTCGACGATGAGCCGGCTCTCCGCGACGCTCTGCACGAGCAGGGCGACGAGCACGAGCAGCGGCAGGAGCGTCGCGGGGGCGAGCACTCCCGTGCGGCCGGGCGCCGACTGCGGCGGGTCGACGGCGTAGGCCCACGAGCGGGCGAATGTCGAGAGCACGAGCGCGCCGAACACGACGAGCCCGACGATGCCCACCTGTAGCCAGATGTCGAGCCAGGCGTCGTGCGCGTGCAGCTGCTGGACGCCGTTGTTCTTCGCGAGGGTGTCGAAGGGCGCCACCCACGGCACCCAGTAACTGACCCAGCCCCAGCCGAGCGCCGGGCGCTCCTGCGCGAGGGCGATCACGCTCGACCAGATCTCACCGCGGTTGGTGAGGTCGGCCGATTTGCCGAGCAGCGCGAGGATCTGCCTCGAGAACAGCGCTGCGCCCGCCGCGCCCGCGAGCACGACGACGAGGAGGCCGCCGTAGGTCAGGGCGCGTATCCGCGGCGTGCGGGCGCGGCGCACGAGCAGCACGGCGATCACGACGGCGAGCACGGCGACCAGCCCGAGGATGTTCGTCGCCGCGCGTGTGAGCGCGAAGACGGCGACGGCGATGACCAGCCACGGCGCGCTCCAGCGCTTGCGGTAGGTGCGGTCGAAGAGCTGGATGCCGAACACGATGATGCCGAGCAGCGCCACGAAGGAGAGCAGGGCCGAGTTGCCGACGATGCCCTGGATGCGGCCGTCGACGAACAGCACGTCGCGCGACCAGTACCAGAGCAGCGGGATCTTGCCCGGGAGGTTCGCGTAGTCGACGCCCGGCTGCGCAACCAGCGGCAGTACGGGATGCCTGATGAACACGGACACCACGAGCTCGAAGACGACCGACAGGCCGAGGATGATGCGCAGCGTCACCCCGAGCAGGCGCAGGATCTCGCTCCAGCTGAACGTCACGGCGACGGCGACCGCGCCGGCCACCGTGAACCACGTCGACAGCGCCCCGAGCGCCGAGAAGCCCGGGTAGAACGACCACGCGACGGAGAGCGCCGTCAGCACCAGGAACGCGAGCAGCGGGTACGGCAGCGCGTTGAGCCGCAGCGAGCGCCGCTGTGCGACGAGCACCAGCACGGATGCCACGGCCATGAGCCCCACGACAATGCCCCAGCCGAGCCACCCGAACGTGTACCGCCACGCGTCACCCGCGAGCAGGGTGAACAGCACGACCACCAGGTACAGGGATCGCACCCGGGAGTCGTCGATCAGTCGCATGTGCCCAAGGTTACTGGGCAGCGGTCATACGAAAGCGGCCTTGCCGGTGATCGCCCGGCCCACGATGAGCGTGTTCATCTCGCGCGTGCCCTCGTACGAGTAGATGGCCTCGGCGTCGGCGAAGAACTTGATGACGCCGTAGTCCATCACGATTCCGTTGCCGCCGAAGAGCTCGCGGCACCACGCGACGGTCTCGCGCATGCGGCTCGTGGTGAACTCCTTGGCGAGCGCGGAGTGCTCGTCCTTCTGCACGCCCTCATCGAGCATCTCGGAGACGCGCGTCACCAGGCCGATCGACGACGTGATGTTGCCGAGGCTCTTCGCGAGGAGCTCCTGGACGAGCTGGTGGCTGCCGATGGGCTTGCCGAACTGGATGCGCTCCTTCGAGTAGGCGACCGCGGCATCGTAGGCGCCGATCGAGTTGCCGATCGCGGCCCACGCCACCTCGGCGCGGGTGAGGCGCAGCACGGCGGCGGTCTCGCGGAAGCTCTGCGACTTCTGCAGTCGGTTCGCCTCCGGCACGACCACGTTCTCGAGCACGATGTCGGCGTTCTGCACGATGCGCAGCGCCTGCTTGTTCTCGATGCGCTTGGCCGAGTAGCCGGGCGTGGTGGTGGGAACGATGAAGCCCTTGACCTGGTTGTCGTCCTCGTCGCGCGCCCAGATGATCGTGACATCGCTGATGGAGCCGTTGCCGATCCAGCGCTTGGCGCCGTTGATCACCCAGTTGTCGCCGTCGCGCTTGGCGACGGTCTGCAGGCCCTGCGCGGTGTCGGAGCCCGAGAGCGGCTCGGTCAGGCCGAAGGCACCGAGCAGCTCGCCGCTGGCGAACTTCGGCAGCCACTCGGCGCGCTGCTCGGGGGAGCCGGCGACGGCGATCGAGCCCATCACGAGGCCGTTCTGCATGCCCACGAGCGTGGCCACCGACGCGTCGACGCGAGCGAGTTCGAGCGCGACCCAGCCGCGGAACACCGCGCTGTTGGGGAACTGCTGGGTCTCCTCCCAGGGCTGGCCGAAGAGGCCGAGCTCGGCGAGGCCCTTGACGACGATGTCGCGGTTGAAGAACTCGGCCTTCGCCCACAGGTCGTTGGCGACGGGCCGTACGTTCTCGTCGAGGAAGGCCCGCAGGCGCACGATCAGGTCTTTCTCCTGATCGGTGAGCTTGTTCTCGAATCCATAGAAATCAGCGCTGATCGGCTCAAAGGTCATGCTCGAACTGTAGGGCCGACACCGCGGAGGCTCCAGACCGTTGGTACTTTGGTCCAATCCGCCCAATCGAGAGGTCTGAAGTGTTTGTAGGCATCACCAATACCCCTCGCGACTACGCGTGGGGCTCGACGGGCGAGATCTCCGCGCTGCTCGGGCTGCCGGCATCCGGTCGCACCGAGGCCGAGCTGTGGCTCGGCGCGCACGAGGGTTCGCCCAGCCGCGTCGTGGGCACGGATGAGACGCTCATCGACATCGTCGGCGGGCGTCTGCCGTTCCTGCTCAAGGTACTCGCGGCGGGGTCGCCCCTGTCACTGCAGGCGCACCCGACGATGGAGCAGGCTGCGGCCGGGTTCGCGCGGGAGAACGCTCTCGGCATCCCGCTCGACGCGCCCGACCGCAACTACCGGGATGCCTTCCACAAGCCGGAGCTCATCTATGCGCTGAGCGAGAAGTTCGAGGCGCTGTGCGGGTTCCGGTCGGCGGCGGGGTTCCGATCCATCTTGGACGGGCTCGGACTGACCGTCGACCTGCTCACCGACGACTCGTCGCTGCGCACGGTCTTCGAGTGGCTCATCTCGCGCGGCCCCGGAGTCGACGCGCTCATCGACGCGGTCATCGCCGTGCCCGACAACGGCAGCGCGGAGCTCGCCACGGCCAAGCAGCTCGCGCGGGACTACCCGGGCGACCCCGGCATCGTCATCTCGCTCATGCTCCACCGCGTCACGCTCGAGCGCGGGGAAGTGCTCTACCTGCCGGCAGGCAACATCCACGCCTACCTCAGGGGCGTGGGCATCGAGCTCATGTCGAGCTCGGACAACGTGCTGCGGGGCGGCCTCACCCCCAAGCACATCGATGTGCCCGAACTGCTCTCGGTGCTCGACTTCACGCCGGTCGGGGTGCCGTATCTCGCGGCGGAGCATCCGTCGCCGACTGTCGAGGTGTTCCGGCCCGACGTGCCCGACTTCGTGCTCGCCGTCATCGACAGCGAGGGCACGTACGACCTCACCGGCCCGGCGATCGCGCTGTGCACGGAGGGCGACCTCGAGGTGGTGGGATCCGGCGGCGCCTACAACCTGTCGCAGGGCGATGCCGTGTACATCAGCGCCGACGAAGGGCGCGTGTCGTTCGAGGGGTTGGGCACGGTATTTCTGGCGACTACCGGCAACGAGCGTCCACTACCGTAGTCGAGACCGCACGACCGCGGCCCCGTGAGGAAGAGACCCATGACCCGAGCACTCATCACCGGGATCACCGGCCAGGACGGCCTCTACCTCGCCGAGCTGCTGCTCTCGAAGGGCTACGAGGTGTTCGGCCTCATGCGCGGGCAGAACAACCCCAAGGCCGAGCTCCTCGAGCGAATCGTTCCCGGGGTCACGGTGCTCAAGGGCGACCTCACCGACCTCCCCAGCCTCGTGCGCGCGCTCGCCGTCGCCGACCCGGACGAGTTCTACAACCTCGGTGCCATCTCGTTCGTGGCCTACTCGTGGGAGAACGCGCACCTCACGAGCGAGGTGACCGGCACCGGCGTGCTCAACGCCCTCGAGGCGGTGCGCCTGCACGGCGACGCCACGGGGCGGGCCGTGCGGTTCTACCAGGCCTCGAGCTCGGAGATGTTCGGCAAGGCCCAGGCCGTTCCGCAGAACGAGAACACCCTCCTGTGGCCGCGCTCCCCGTACGGGGTGGCCAAGGTGTTCGGCCACTACATGACCATCAACTACCGCGAGTCGTACGGCATGCACGCATCATCGGGCGTGCTCTTCAATCACGAGTCGCCCCGTCGCGGTCCGGAGTTCGTGACCCGAAAGGTGACCACGGCCGTCGCTCGCATCTCGCTCGGTCTGCAGGAAGGCCTCGTACTCGGCAACCTCGATGCGCGACGCGACTGGGGGTTCGCAGGCGACTACGTCGAGGCGATGTGGCTCATGCTTCAGCAGGAGGTCGCTGACGACTACGTCATCGCCACCGGGCACACCCACACCGTCCGCGCCCTGCTCGACATCGCGTTTGCCGCGGTCGGCATCGACGACTGGAGCGGGCGGGTGAGCCAGGACCCGAAGTTCCTGCGGCCCGCGGAGGTTGACCTGCTCGTGGGCGACGCGAGCAAGGCGCGCGAGAAGCTCGGCTGGGCGCCGCGGGTCGGGTTCGAGGAGCTCGTGACGATGATGGTCGAGTCCGACCTCGCCGAGCAGAAGGCCCTGCACGGCATCTCATGACCGTCGCCCTCATCTCCGGCATCACCGGCCAGGACGGCAGCTACCTCGCCGAACTGCTCCTGGCCGGGGGCTACGAGGTGCACGGCCTGACGCGCGAAGCCGACGAGGCGGTGACGCCCGGGGTCGTCGCGCACCGTGCCGACCTGGCAGTCGAGGGCGACGTCGCCGCGGTCCTGAGCGAGCTGCGGCCCGACGAGTTCTACAACCTCGCGGCCCTCAGCTCGGTGTACCAGTCGTGGGAGGACCCGGTCGCGACCGCGCGCATCAACGGCCTGGCGGTCGCCGAGCTGCTCGCCGCTCTGCGCGATCTGGGGCAGCGGGGGCACGAGGTGCGGTTCGTGCAGGCGTCGAGTGCGGAGATGTTCGGCGCGCCGCGCGAGACACCGCAGAACGAGCGCACGGGCATCCGGCCGACCTCGCCCTACGGCGCGTCGAAGGCCTACGCCCACGGACTCGTGGGCGCGTACCGGGCGGCGGGTGTGTTCGCGTCGTCGGCGATCCTGTACAACCACGAGTCGCCGCGACGCTCCTCGGCGTTCGTCACACGCAAGATCACCGAGGCGGCCGCCCGCATCAGCGCGGGGCTTCAGGATCGCCTGGAGCTGGGCAACACCGCCGCGCGGCGAGACTGGGGCTGGGCGCCCGACTACGTCGATGCGCTGCATCGCGCGGCGACGGCCGAGCATCCGGACGACTTCATCATCGCGACGGGCGTCTCCCACTCCGTCGAGGACTTCGTGCGGGTCGCCTTCGAGCGAGCGGGCGTCGACGACTGGCGCTCCCGGCTCGACGTCGCCGACTCGCTACTGCGCACGGGCGACGCGGCGGACCAGGTCGGGGATGCCGCGCACGCGCGGGAGGTGCTCGGCTGGGAACCCACGACCGGGTTCGAGGAGCTCGTGCGGCGCATGGTCGATGCCGACCTCGCGCTCGTGGCGCGGGCCTAGCTCGCGAGCTGCGCTCCGAACGCCCTGCGGTACGCCTGGGGCGAGGTCTGCAGCACCTTCACGAAGTGGTGCCGCATCACGGCTGCGGTGCCAAACCCCGTCTCCTGAGCGATCGTCTCGAGCCCGTAGTCGGTCTGCTCGAGCAGCTGCTGGGCACGGATGAGGCGCTGCCGGTTCAGCCACGCGGCGGGGGTGGTGCCCATGTCGGCACGGAACCGGCGCGCGAAGGTGCGGCTCGACATGAGTGCCTTTCGTGCCAGCTGGTCGACGGTCAGGTCCTCCGAGAGGTTCTCGAGCATCCACTCGGCGACGGCCGCGAACGAGTCGGCGCACTCGGCCTTCACGGGCTGCTCGATGTACTGCGACTGGCCCCCGTCGCGCTGCGGCGGCACGACCATGCGGCGGGCGATGACGTTCGTGGCGGCGGCGCCGTGCTCCTTGCGCACGATGTGCAGGGCGGCGTCGATGCCCGCCGCGGTTCCGGCGCTCGTGACCACCTTGCGGTCTTCCACGAAGAGCACGTCGGGGTCGACCACGGTGCCCGGGTAGGCGCGGGCGAGCTTGTCGGCGTGCATCCAGTGCGTGGTGGCCCTGCGCCCCTCGAGGATGCCCGCCTGGGCGAGCGCGAACGCGCCGCTGCACACGCTCAGCACCCAGGCGCCGCGCGCCTCGGCCTCGCGGATGACGTCGAGGTAGCGGGGGTCGATGTTCTCGATGCGGTGAGCGGGAACGGCGATGAGATCGGCGTCTGCCGCAACCGACAGGTCGGAGGCGATGATCATGTCGTACCCCAGGCTCGTCTCGACCGGCCCGGGGTCGGCGGTCGCGATGGTGAAGTCGAACGCCGGGCCGCCGGTGTCGCTGCGATCGATGCCGAACACCTCGCACACGACGCCGAACTCGAACGGCGCGACGCCGGGGAGGGCGAGCAGGACGACTTTCTTCAGCACCACGACTCCTTGGCAGTATCTGGTCGAATGGTGGCCAGCCTGCCACTCGTGGCGGTTTCTTGCAACTCGTAGCGTTGCTGCCACCGTCGCAACCGCTACCGTTGACCGCATGACATGGCTGGTCACCGGCGGCGCCGGGTACATCGGATCGCACGTGGTGCGCGCCCTCCTGCAGGCCGACCTGCGCACGGTCGTGCTCGACGACCTCTCGACCGGGCACCGCGACTTCGTACCGAGCGAGGTGCCGTTCGTGCGCGGCTCGATCCTCGACGGCGACCTGCTGCTCGACACGATGGCCGACCACGACGTGACCGGCGTTATCCATGTCGCGGGGTTCAAGTACGCGGGCGTCTCGGTTCAGCAGCCGCTGCACACCTACCAGCAGAACGTCACGGGCACCGCGACGCTCCTCGCCGTCATGGAGGAGAAGCGTGTCGACCGCATGGTGTTCTCGTCGAGCGCGGCCGTCTACGGCACCCCGGATACCGAGTTGGTCACCGAGAACACTGCCAAGAACCCGCAGTCGCCCTACGGGCAGTCGAAGCTGATCGGGGAGTGGCTGCTCGCCGACCAGGGCGTCGCCCGTGGCTTGCGCCACACGTCGCTGCGGTACTTCAACGTCGTCGGGTCGGGCGATCCGGCCCTCTACGACTCCAGCCCGCACAACCTCTTTCCGCTCGTCTTCACGGCGCTGCTCGAGGGCCGCACCCCGCGCATCAACGGCGACGACTACGCGACCCCCGACGGCACCAACGTGCGCGACTACATCCACGTCGCCGATCTGGCGGTGTCGCACGTCGCCGCTGCCCTCCGCCTCGATGCCGGTGAGCCCGTCGAGGCCGCCTACAACCTGGGCAGCGGTTCGGGCAGTTCGGTGGGCGAGATCATGACGGCGGTGGCGGATGCCACGGGCATCCCCTTCACTCCCGAGATCGGGCCGCGGCGTGCCGGCGATCCCGACCGCATCGTCGCCAGCGGCGAGCTCGCCGCGCGCGACCTCGACTGGCGGATGAGGCACTCGCTGCACGACATGGTCGAGAGCCAGTGGATTGCAACACGCCGGGCGGTAGAACCCTCGGTCTGAGATTGAGGCATTTATCATCACCGACTTGACTCAGGGGTAACTACACCGGTGTAATTATCCCTAACGCGCATCGGTGATTCAGCTCGAGTGCGGAGGGGAGACGGAGCATGGCGAACAACGGGTACCGCGGTACCACTGGGTTCAGCCCCGGCGTCCCTGACGACTGGTTCGTCGACCCGGTCAAGCTGGGCGTACCGGGGGTTCGCCAGCAGGTGGCGGAGGAAGACGAGAACCCGCTGGCCTGGCAGTCGGACTCGCTCTGCGCGCAGACCGACCCCGAGGCGTTCTTCCCGGAGAAGGGCGGCTCGACTCGCGACGCGAAGAAGATCTGCCAGTCGTGCGAGGTGCGCACGCGCTGCCTCGAGTACGCGCTCGAGAACGACGAGCGCTTCGGCATCTGGGGCGGTCTCTCCGAGCGCGAGCGCCGCAAGCTGCGCAAGCGCGCGTAGCTAACTATCAGGCTCGCAGTTCCTCAGCGAGTCACCCCGTGCGCTCCGAGGGCCGCGCATAGTCTCGACTCGTCATGCAGCCCAGAGTCCTTGCTGTGCTCGTTGCCAGGAATGGCGCGCAGTACCTGCCCCGCACGCTCGCCGCACTCGCGGCGCAGACTCGGCGACCCGATTCGGTGGTGCTCGTCGACGCGAGTTCGTCCGACGACTCCGGTGCGATCCTCGGCGCTGCGGCGCCGGGCAACGTCGTCACGACCCCCGGCCGCCGCCCGTTCGGCGCAGCTGTGGCCTACGCCCTGCAGGTGGGCCCCCCGCAGTCCGTAGACAACGAGTGGCTGTGGCTGCTCGGCCACGACAACGCCCCTGACCCCTCGGCGCTCTCGGCGATGCTCGGCGCGGTGGAGGTTGCGCCCTCGGTCGCGATCGCCGGCCCGAAACTCATGCGCTGGGACGACCCCGCGCTCATCGCCAGCTTCGGCGAGACCATCACGTCGTTCGGCCGCTCGGTCGACCTCGTCTCCGGCGAGCTCGACCAGGCGCAGCACGACCTGCACAGCGACCTGCTCGCCGTGGCCGCGGGCGGAATGCTGGTGCGCCGCTCGGTCTGGGCTGCCCTGGGTGGGTTCGACCCGGGACTGCCGAGCGTCGACGCCGCCCTCGACTTCGCCATCCGAGCGCGCCTCGCCGGCCACCGGGTCGTCGGCGTGCCCTCCGCGCGGGTCACCTCAGCGGGGCCGCCCGAGCTGTTCGGTAGGCGCTCCGTCTCCGCCGGGGCCCAGAACCGCGTTCGCCGAGCCGCCCAGTTGCACCGCAGGCTCGTGTACGCGCCGCCGATCGCCGTGCCGCTGCACTGGCTCACCCTCGTGCCGCTCGGCATCCTCCGCTCTCTCGTGCAACTCGTGGCAAAGCGACCGGGCTTCGTCGGCGGCGAGCTCGCCGCGGCCATCGGCGCCGCGTTCGACGGGAGCGTGCCGCGCGCCCGCCGCACTCTGCGCCGCAACCGGGTGATGGGCTGGGCGGCGATCGGTGCGCTGCGCATCACGGCCGGGGAGCTGCGCGAGCGGCGGTCCGGCGAGCGGGCCGCTGCCGCGGCATCCGGGGCGGCCGCTCGCGATCGTCCGGGCTTCTTCGCGGGCGGCGGCGCCTGGATGGTGCTCGTCGCCGCGATCCTCGGGATCGTGGGGTTCGGGCACTTCCAGTCGGCCGCGGCCCTCACGGGCGGTGGCCTCGTTCCGCTCTCGGCGACGGTGGGGGAGCTCTGGTCGCACGTGGGCTACACCTGGCACGACGTGGGGACCGGATTCCTCGGCGCCTCCGACCCGTTCAGCTATGTCGTGGCGCTGCTCGGCACGCTCACCTTCTGGTCGCCCTCGTTCAGCGTGGTGCTGCTCTACCTCGTGGCCCTGCCGCTCTCCGCGCTCACGGCGTGGTGGTGCGCGGCCCGGTTCTCCCAGCGCGCCTGGGCTCCCGCGGTCGCCGCCCTGGCGTGGGCGCTCGCGCCGCCCTTCCTCGCCGCGCTCGGCGACGGGCATCCGGGCGCGGTGATCGCACACATTCTGCTTCCCACGCTCGTGCTGACCGTCGTCAACGCCGCGCGCAGCTGGTCGATGGCGGGCATCGGCGCCGTGGTCTTCGCCGTGGTCGCGGCGAGCGCCCCCGTGCTCGTGCCGGCCCTCGTCATCGCTCTGCTCGGCTGGGCGGCCGCCAACCCGCGCGGTATCGCGCGCATCATCGGTATCCCCATCCCGGCAGCTGTGCTGTTCGCGCCCCTCGCGTTCGAGCAGTTCTCGCGCGGTACCCCGCTCGCCCTGCTCGCCGAGCCCGGGCTCGCACTGCGCGCGGCGACGCCAGCGGTGCACGAGCTCGTCGTCGCATCGCCCGCCGCGGGCCTCGACGGCTGGACCGTGTTCCTCGCCGCGATCGGGCTCCCGGCGGCCGCGGCTCCCGTAGTGGTGATCGTGCTGCTCGCGCCGCTCGGCATCCTCGCGCTGCTCTCCCCGCTGCTGCCCGGCGCGCTCCGGGGCATCCCCGCCATGGTCCTGGGCCTCCTCGGATTCGTGACCGCCGTCGCGTGCCTGCACCTGCAGGTGACCATCACCGGGTCGACGGCCAGTTCGATCTGGCCGGGCTCCGCGCTCAGCCTGTACTGGCTCGGGCTCGTCGGTGCCATGGCGATCTCGCTCGAGGGCATGCGCAAGGCGGCGGCGATCCCCGCGCTCGTGGCAGCCGTGTTCCTCGCCGTGCTCGCGATCCCCCCGCTCGTCGCCTCGTCGACGGGAGCCATTGCCGTGCAGGCGAGCAACGGCCGCCTGCTGCCCGCGTTCGCCTCGGCGAAGGCCGCGGCCGACCCGTCTCTCGGGACTCTCGAGATCAGCGCTCAGCCCGGCGGCGGCATCGCGGTGACCGTGCACCGGGGTGCAGGCACGACTCTCGACGAGCAGACGACGCTCGCGGCAACCGACGTCGCGGTGAGCCCGGAGGATGAGCGCCTCGCCGTCCTCGCGGGCAACATGGCCTCGCGCAGCGGGTTCGATGTCGCGGCCGAACTCGACGCCCTGCACCTCGCCTTCGTCGTCGTGCCGCACACTGCCGACGCCGATGAGCTCACGCGCCAGCGCCTCCTCGATGCGCTCGACGGCAACCGCATCCTCACGCCCATCGGCGACACCACGACGGGCACGCTGTGGCACTACGAGGGCCTCGGCGACGGCAGCGCGCCCACCGGGCCCGGCCCGCTCGGCACGACGACCGGTATCGTCGTCATCTCCGTTCAGGGCCTCGTCGTCCTGCTCGCGCTCCTGCTCGCGGTTCCGACCACCCGGCGGCGTCGAGTGCGATCCGCGCGAGTCACCGACGAGGCCGAGGAGGTCGCCGAATGAGCGACACGCTGGGCATGCCCGACGAGCCGACGGGCGACGAGTTCCGGGCGGATCCCGCCTTCCCCGAGCAGGACGAGCCCGACACCGCCGCCCCCCGCCGCGCGGTGACGGCCAAGGGCGTTGCCGTGGCGAGCGCCCGCACGGTCGCCGGCCTCGTCGGCATCGGGGTCGCGGCGGTCACGATCGCCGCGGCCGTGCTCATCCCGCTTCCCACGATCGGCTCCACCCCGCAAGGGATGACCGTGGTTCCGGTCCCGACGGCACAGCAGCTGGTGTGCGCCGGGTCGGTGCTGCGACTCGCGGACGACACGGGGGAGGGCGCCACGACGGTCTCCGCCCTGGGCACGCCCCAGGTGCGCGCCGCGTCGAGCGACGGCCAGGTCTCCATGAACCCGGTCGAGACGTCGGATGCCTCCACCGGCACGACCTCCTCTGCGCCGACGATCGTGAGCACGCCGCCCTCGCCGGATGCCACGCAGAGCGCCCTCGTGAGCGCGGCGCAGAGCGAGCTCGTCGAGGAGGGCGACTTCGTCGGGCTCGCCGCCGCGGACTGCGACTCGGCCAACGGCGACAGCTGGCTCGCGGGCGGATCGACAGCGGTCGGGCGCACGACGCTGCTCTCACTCACGAACCCCAGCGAGGTTGCCGCGACCGTCAACCTCGAGCTGTTCGGTGAGGACGGCGCGATCACGGCCCCCGGCACGAGCGGCATCATCGTGCCGGCGAACGGCCAGCGGGTGCTCTCCCTCGCGGGCTTCCAGCCCGGCATCGCCTCGCCGGTGGTGCACGTCACGAGCACCGGTGGGCAGGTGTCCGCCAGGCTGCAGGAGGCGATCGTGCGCGGGCTCGAGCCCGGCGGCGTCGACATCGTCTCGTCGGTGCCCGAGCTATCGACGTCCACGGTCATCCCGGGGGTCGTCGTCACTGATCTCGACGCCGTGCAGGCGCTGCGCAAGGGCGGAGATCCGCAGTTCGACGACGTCGAGACGGCGATCCGGGTGTTCGCACCGGGGGAGGGCAGCGTCTCGGTCACCGTGAGTGTGCGCCCCGAGGATGCCGCCGACACGGGTACGTCGTTCACCCTCGATATCGACGCCGGCCGTGTCACCGACATTCCCGTGCAGCAACTCGCGACGGGCAACTACACGGTCACGCTCGAGTCGGAGGCACCCCTCGTCGCCTCGGCACGGGTGACCTCCGCCGTGGGGGCGCGCACCGACTTCGCGTGGTTCTCGAGCGCCTCCCTGCTCACGGAGTCGGCGCAGGTCACCGCGGCGCCCGGTCCGAACACCCTGCTGCACCTCGCGAATCCGACGACCACGGAGGCCCGGGTGGTCGTTGCGGCACGGGGCGGCGCGAGCACGACCGTGACGGTCCCGGCAGGGGCATCCGGGCTGCTGGAGCTCGACTCGGGCACCACCTACTCGCTCTCGGGCTTCACGGCGCTGTACGCGTCGGTCTCGCTCGCGGAGGACGGGATGATCGCCGGCTACGACGTGACGCCGCCCGGGGTGGGCAGTGCGCCGATCGTCGTGTTCCCGTAACTTCTTCGTTTCTCCGAGGCTCAGAGGTGGCGGAAGCGCTCCGGCGCGAGATCCCACGGGTCTTTGCCGAGCAGTTCCGCGACGGCGCGGAACACGCAGCTCTCCACCATCATGCGGCGGTGCAGGTCGTCGTAGCGGTGCAGCCGCGAGAGCCGCTCGATGGGCAGGCGGTACAGGATCACCCGGCGCTCGGCGGCGAGGACGCGCCACCGGTCGACGGTCGGGTCGGTGCCGAGCGCCGACGGCATAGCGGCGATCTCGAAGCTCACGTCGGCGAGCTCGTCGGGCCAGAGGTCTTTGAGGTACTCGGCGGTAGAAGCGACGGTGAGCTCGAAGGTGTCGGCGCGGCTGCGCAGCAGCGGCAGGTGCGGGCCCGTGACAGCGGCCCGGATGCCCCGCCCGTGCCGGTCGCGCCAGCCCGGCCGCACGGACGCGGGGAGCGCTCTTCTCATCGGCTTCGCCACGCTGTCGATTCTACCGGCGTGGCTCGCGGCGCCAGCAGCACGCGGTCGTACCCTTGCACCGAGATGAGTGGTCGCCCGTGCAGCAAGGTCGCCTGTAACCAGGAGGCGTCAGCCACGCTCACCTATGTCTACGCCGACTCGATGGCCGTGCTCGGCCCGCTCAGCCAGTCTGCCGAGCCCCACAGCTACGACCTGTGCGACCGTCACGCCGAGCGCCTGTCGGCTCCGCAGGGCTGGCAGGTCGTGCGCCATGTAGTTTTAGGGCATGAGTTCTCGTAAGGCCGCAGAGCTGAAGGCTGTGGTCTTCGACCTCGACGACACGCTCGCACCCTCGAAGTCGACAATGGATCCGTCGATGGGCGAGGCCCTCGCCCGGTTGCTCGAGCGCATCGACGTCTGCATCATCTCGGGCGGGCGCTTCGAGCAGTTCGAGCGGCAGGCACTCGACGGCTTCCGGGTCGACGACGCGTCCATGGCGCGGCTGCACCTGATGCCCACGTGCGGCACGCGCTACTACCTGTGGCGCGACGCGTCGTGGCAGCTGCAGTACGCGGAGGACCTCACCGCCGACGAGAAGGACCGCGTCATCGCCGCGGTCGAGGCTCGCGCGCGCGAGCTGGGGATGTGGCATCCGGGCCCCTGGGGCGACATCATCGAAGACCGCGGCAGCCAGATCACGTTCTCGGCGCTGGGGCAGCGGGCCCCCATTGCCGAGAAGGTGGTGTGGGATGCCGACGGCGCGAAGAAGCGCGCGCTCGCGGCTCTCGTGCAGGACGACATCCCCGACCTCGAGGTGCGCGGCGGCGGATCGACCTCTCTCGACATCACCCGCAAGGGCATCGACAAGGCCTACGGCATCGACAAGCTCGTAGCCCAGCTCGGCATCGGAATCGAGGAGCTGCTCTTCATCGGCGACCGGCTCGACGACGCGGGAAACGACTACCCCGTGTACCAGCACGGCGTGCTCTGCGTGCCCGTGCACGACTGGACGCAGACCCGCGACTACGTACAGGCACTCGTGGAGTGGCTCGATTCTGCAGACCTGCCCTTCCCGCTTCCCACGATGGCGCCACCAACCTAACGACCTGCGAGAATGGAGGCATGACCTCCGTAACGACAGCACTCGCCTTCAAGGTTGCCGATCTCTCCCTCGCCGAAGCGGGCCGCCACCAGATCCGCCTCGCCGAGCACGAGATGCCCGGCCTCATGGCCCTCCGCGAGGAGTTCGGTCCGTCGCAGCCTCTCGCGGGCGCACGCATCGCCGGCTCGCTGCACATGACCATCCAGACGGCGGTCCTCATCGAGACTCTCGTCGCTCTCGGCGCGCAGG
>CAIXMB010000146.1 GCA_903920435.1 uncultured Actinomycetes bacterium | reverse complement strand
GTCGAGCGGAGCCGAGACCCGTTACACTTACTGAGGCTTTCGAAAGGTTCTCCCCGTGCAAATTCTCCAGGTCATCCTGCAGGTCGTCCTCGGCATCACGAGTCTCCTGCTGACCCTGCTCATCCTTCTGCACCGCGGGCGCGGCGGCGGCCTCTCCGACATGTTCGGCGGCGGGGTGACCTCCAACCTCGGCGCATCGGGCGTCGCGGAGCGCAACCTCAACCGCATCACCGTCATCCTTGGCGTGGTCTGGATCAGCTGCATAGTTGTCCTCGGCCTCATCACCAAGTTCAGCGGCGCGTAGTCCTCACCTCCATCACACTCACTTAGGGGCACCAGTGGCATCAGGCGGCAGTGCAATTCGCGGTTCGCGCGTCGGCGCGGGACCCATGGGCGAGCAGGATCGTGGTTTCCACGCCGACCGCATCCAGGTCTCCTACTGGGACGAGCTCGGCAACGAGACGGTGCGCAACTTCGCCGCGAACCTGCCCGACGAGGAGATCCCCGACATCATCGACTCGCCGTCGACGGGCCTGCCCGCCGGCCGCGACAAGGCGAACCCGCCGTCGGTGACCAAGCTCGAGCCGTACAAGACGCACCTCGCCTACGTGAAGGAGCGTCGCAGCGAGGAAGAGGCAGCGACCCTCCTCGAAGAGGCGCTCGAGCAGTTGCGCGCCCGTCGCGGGACCGCGAGCTAGCTCCCGCTACTTGTCGTCGGCGCTCGTCCAGAACTGGCCGGGAACGATGAGGTCCTCCGGCACCTGCTGAGCCGCTTCCGCGTCGACGAAGAACAGCGTCTTGCGGCGCCCCTCGACGCCGGCCGCCGGCACCTCGTTGATGCTCGCGCCGGCGAGGATCAGGCCGAGCGCTGCTGCCTTGTCCGCGCCCGCGACGACGAGCCACACGCGAGCGGACGAGTTGATGACGGGAAGCGTGAGGCTCAGCCGCTCGGGCGGCGGCTTGGGGGAGTTGCGCACGGGGATCACCGTGAGCTCCTTCTCCCTGATGCCGCTGCGCTCCGGGAAGAGGGAGGCGATGTGGCCGTCGGGCCCGACGCCCAGGAACGTCACGTCGAAGTGCGGCATGCTCGCGTTGGCGGGAGCGTGATCGGCGATCTCCCGCGCGTAGCGCGCAGCGGCGTCATCCAGCTCGATGCCCTCGTCGGAGGCGGCGAAGGCATGCACGCGAGCGGGATCGAGGGCGACATGGTCAAGGAGCGCCGCGCGAGCCTGAGTCTCGTTGCGCTCGGGGTCGCCCTTCGGGAGCCAGCGCTCGTCTCCCCACCACACGTTGATGCGCGACCAGTCGATCGAGTCTCGGGCCGGGTTGGCGTTGACCGCCTCGAGCACGGCGCTGCCCATGGTGCCGCCGGTGAGCACCACAGACGCCTCGTCGAACTCGTCGACCAGGTCGACGACCTTGGTGATGAAGCGTGCCGCAACGGCTGCCGCGAGGGCCGCCTTGTCGGGATGGACGATGACCCTGCGTTCGTTGCTCATGCTGCTGTTTCTATGCCTTCGATTTGGCCGCACGCTTGATCTTGGCGGGCTTGCCCAGCTTACCCACGCCATTGACGATGACCTCGCCGAACAGGTCGTCGGGGTCGAGGCGGCGCAGCTCCTCCGCGAGGCAGTCGCGCAGGCTGCGGCGCGGAAGCGAGATGTCGTGGGTGGGCTGGTTCGGCTGCTCGAGGGTCGCGATGTTCGCCATCGTGCGCTCGAGCTCGATGGGTCCGGATGCCCGGATGAGCTTGACCCCCTGAATCCCGCTCGACCCGTGCGACTTGCCCGAGACTCCGAGCGTCACGGGCACCTGGAGCGCTTGCTGCAACCAGGCCGCGAGCAGCACCGTCGAGGGGGAGTCGGCAGTGCCGTGCACCTCAACGCCGGTCACAGGCTCGTAGGGCGGCTGGTCGAGCACCGCCGCGAGCTGCGCACGCCAGAGGGTGAGGCGGGTCCACGAGAAGTCGGTGTCGCCGGGGCGGTAGGTCGCGGTGATCGTCGCGAGGGCTTTGAGGGGGTTGCTGCTGGCCGCGGCATCCGTGATGCGGCGCTGGGCGATGCGGCCAACGGGTGACTGCGATACGTCGGCGGGCGCCGCACCGGGCCACCAGGCCACGACGGGGGCGTCGGGGAGCAGGAGGCCCGTGACGAGGCTCTCCTGGTCGGACGCGGCGTCGCCGTAGGCCTTGACCACGACCACCTCGCCCGCGCCGGCATCGCCGCCCACGCGGATCTGCGCGTCGACGCGCGCCTCGGACTTCTTGTCGTCGGCGCCGGTCGACACCACGATGATGCGCATGGGGTGCTCACGCGAGGCCTCGTTGGCGGCCTCGATGGCCTCCTCCTCCTCGCCGAGGTGCGTCGTGATGATGAGGGTGAGCACGCGACCGAGGGCGACCGCGCCGCCCTCCTCGCGGATCTTGACGAGCGTCTTCGAGATCGCGCTCGTCGTCGTGTTGGGAAGATCTACGATCACGGTCGTCTCCAGGTGCGGCCGTCACGGGCCATCAAGTCGTCGGCGGATGCCGGGCCCCACGTTCCCGGCCGGTACTGCTCGGGCTGGCCCTGGGTCGCCCAGAACTCCTCGATGGGGTCGAGGATCTTCCAGCTGAGCTCGACCTCCTCGTGGCGGGGGAACAGCGGCGGGTCACCCAGCAGCACGTCGAGGATGAGCCGCTCGTACGCCTCGGGGCTCGCCTCGGTGAAGGCGTGGCCGTAGCCGAAGTCCATGGTGACGTCGCGCACCTGCATGCCCGCACCGGGCACCTTGGAGCCGAAGCGGATAGTCACGCCCTCATCGGGCTGCACGCGGATCACGAGGGCGTTCTGCCCGAGCGCCGACGTCTGGCTCTCGGCGAACAGGTACTGCGGCGCGCGCTTGAAGACCACGGCGATCTCGGTGACGCGGCGGCCGAGTCGCTTGCCGGTGCGGAGGTAGAAGGGCACGCCCGCCCAGCGCCGCGTGCCGATGTCGAGGCGGATCGCCGCGAAGGTCTCGGTGGTCGACTTCGGGTTCATGCCGTCTTCCTCGAGGAAGCCGAGCACCTTCTCGCCGCCGGACCAGCCGCCGGAGTACTGGCCGCGCGCGGTGTGCTTGCCGAGGTCCTTGGGCAGGCGCACGGCGGAGAGCACCTTCTCCTTCTCGGCGCGGAGATCGGCGGCGTCGAACGACACCGGCTCCTCCATGGCGGTCAGTGCCAGAAGCTGCAGGAGGTGGTTCTGAATCACGTCGCGCGCCGCGCCGATGCCGTCGTAGTAGCCCGCGCGGCCGCCGACACCCACGTCCTCTGCCATCGTGATCTGCACGTGGTCGACGTAGTTGGCGTTCCAGATGGGTTCGTAGAGCTGGTTGGCGAACCGGAGCGCCAGGATGTTCTGGACCGTCTCCTTGCCGAGGTAGTGGTCGATGCGGAACACGCTGTCGGGAGGGAACACCGACTCGACCACTGCGTTCAGCTCGCGGGCGGTGGTCAGGTCGCTGCCGAACGGCTTCTCGATGACGACGCGGCTCCACCGCTCGTCCTTCTGCTCGGCGAGGCCGGAGTCGCGCAGGCGCTCGGTGACCTCGGGGAACGACTTCGGCGGGATTGACAGGTAGAAGGCGTGGTTGCCCATCGTTCCGCGATCGCGGTCGAGCTCCTCCAGGGTCGCCTTGAGGCGGGTGAACGCCGCGGCGTCGTCGAACTCGCCCTGCACGAAGCGGATGCCCTGCGCGAGCTGGGTCCAGACGTCCTCGTCGAAGGGCGTGCGCGCGTACTGCTTGACGGCGTCGTGCACGACCTGCGCGAAGTCCTGGTCCTCCCACTCGCGGCGCGCGAAGCCCACGAGCGCGAAGCCCGGCGGCAGCAGGCCGCGGTTGGCGAGGTCGTAGACCGCCGGCATCAGCTTCTTGCGCGACAGGTCGCCCGTGACACCGAAGATCACGAGGGCGCTCGGCCCCGCGATGCGGTTGAGCCGCCGATCGGACGCGATCCTGAGGGGATTGAAATCGGCAGTGATGTCGACGGGCGACATGGTGCTCCTAGTGGTTCGTGCCCGAGTTACTTCAGGGCGCTGATGACAACCGGCAGGGATGCAGCGGCATTCCGGAGCGTGAGGCTCAGGACGGGCCTGCCGTGGTCCGCGAGCACGCTCGCGTCGCCCTCGGCCTGCGCTCGGATGAGCTGGCCGAACGTGAAGGGACGATCCGGGATCTGCAGGTCGGTCTCCTCGACGGTGAGCACCTGGAGGAACACGCCGATCGCGGGGCCGCCCTTGTGGAACTGGCCCGTCGAATGCAGGAAGCGGGGGCCCCAGCCGAACGTCACGGGGCGCTTCGAGCGTGCCGCGAGCTCGTCGCGCAGAGCGACGAGTCCGGGGTGCGCGACGCGGTCCACGTACGCCTGGATGGAGACGTAGCCGTCCTCCGGCAACTGCGCGAGCAGCGCGAAGATCGCGCCCTCGAGGTCGGTGGCGTTGCCGACGACGTTCGGCGTGCCCCGCACCTCGATGTCGCCGACGACGAAGGCCGGCTCCGCGGGCTGGGACGGGTTGTCGATGAGGGCCCGCGTCGCGATCTTCGCCGACTCCACGTCGGGCTGGTCGAACGGGTTGATGCCGAGGATGCGGCCGGCCACGGCCGTCGCGTACTCCCAGACCAGGATCTGGCCGCCGAGGCTGCCGGCGATCTCGATCTCTCCGTCGGCGACCTCGCGGGTGTCGTCCCAGTCGCCGACCAGGCGCACGATCTGCAGGTCGGGCAGGTTCTCGCCGAGCTCGGGGGAGTCGACATCGAGCACGACCGGCAGGATGCCCTTGCCGAGCTTGCCCGTCGACTCTGCGATGAGCTGCTCTGCCCAGTCGCCGAAGCCCAGGATGTGCGTGCCGTCGGGCACGATGCCGAGCTTGCCGCGCGTCGTCATCGCCGCACCGAGCACGAGGCCGGGGTTGGCGAGGTTGTCGACGGCGAGCTCGACCATGACGGCCTCCGCCTCGTCGAGCAGCTCGTTGAGGTCGACGCCCGCAAGGCCCGAGGGCACCAGGCCGAACGCCGTGAGCGCCGAGTAGCGACCGCCCACGTTCGGGTCGGCGTTGAACACGCGGTACCCGGCCGTACGGGCCGAGACATCGAGCGGCGAGCCCGGGTCGGTGACGATCACGATGCGGTCGAGGGGGTTGATGCCCGCCTCGGTGAAGTACTGCTCGTAGATGCGCTTCTGGCTGTCGGTCTCGACGGTGGAACCCGACTTCGACGAGATGACGACCGCGGTCGTCGCGAGGCGGTCGCCCAGTGCGGAGAGCACCTGGCCGGGGTCGGTCGAGTCGAGCACGGTGAGCTCGACGCCGTAGGTGCGCGTGATGACCTCGGGGGCCAGCGACGACCCGCCCATGCCGCCCAGGACGATGTGGTCGACACCGGCCTCGCGCAGCTTGTCGCGCAGGGCGTAGATGTCGTCGACCATGGGGCGGCCGACGGCGACGGCCTCGGTCCAGCCGAGGCGCTTCGTGGCCTCCTCCTCGGCATCCGGACCCCACAGGGAGCCGTCGCCGGAGGTGATGCCGCTCGCGACGAGGTCGCTCACCAGCTGGGGGACGATGCGGTCGACTACCTTCGCGGCCTCGCCGGAGACGGCGATCTTGACGCTCACTTTGCTGCTTCCAGAGCCGCAGCGACGGTGTCGAGCAGCTCGTTCCACGAGACGATGAACTTCTCCACGCCCTCCTTCTCGAGCAGCGCGGTCACCTCGTCGTACGAGATGCCGAGCGCGTCGAGCGCGTCGAGTGTCATGTTGGCGGCGGCGTAGTTGCCGGTGACCTGGTCGCCCGAGATCACGCCGTGGTCGAACGTCGCCTCGAGCGTCTTCTCCGGCATGGTGTTGACGGTCTCGCCGACGGCGAGTTCCGTCACGTAGAGGGTGTCGGGCAGCGACGGGTCCTTGACACCGGTCGAGGCCCACAGCGGTCGCTGCTTGTTGGCGCCGGCGGCGAGCAGCACCTGGGCACGCTCGGAGGAGAACTCCTGCTCGTAGACCTGGTAGGCGAGGCGTGCGTTCGCGACACCCGCCTTGCTCTTGAGCGAGAGTGCGTCATCCGTGCCGATGGCCTCGAGGCGCTTGTCGATCTCGGTGTCGACGCGCGAGACGAAGAACGAGGCCACCGAGTGGATGCCCGACAGGTCGTGGCCCGCGGCCTTGGCCTTCTCGAGACCGAGGAGGTACGCGTTGATGACCGCGCGGTGGCGCTCGAGGCTGAAGATCAGCGTCACGTTGACGCTGATGCCGGCCGCGATGGTCTCGGTGATGGCCTCGAGCCCTTCGATGGTCGCGGGGATCTTGATCATGGCGTTGGGGCGGTTGACCTTGGCCCACAGCTCCTTTGCCTGCTGCGCGGTTCCCGCGGCGTCGTGGGCGAGACCGGGCTCGACCTCGATCGAGACGCGGCCGTCCTGGCCCTTCGTCGCGTCGTAGACCGGCCGGAAGATGTCGCTCGCGTTCGCGACGTCGTCGGTGGTGATCTCGAAGACCGCCTCGGTGACGCTCTTGCCCGCCTTGGCGAGCTCGGCGACCTGCGCGTCGTACGTCTCGCCCTTGGCGAGCGCTGACGCGAAGATCGTCGGGTTGGTGGTGACGCCGACGACATTGCGCTCGGCGATGAGCTTCTGCAGGCCGCCGGACTGGATGCGGTCGCGCGAGAGGTCGTCGAGCCAGATGCTGACGCCGACGGCGGAGAGGGCTTCGGTGGGGGTGCTCATTGCTGGTCTTCTTCCTTGCCCTAGGCCGTGACGGCCGCGAGCGATTCCTTGGCGGCGGCCACTGCGGCCTCGGTGGTGATCCCAAACTCACGGAACAGGGTCTTGTAATCGGCGGAAGCGCCGAAATGGTCGATGGCGACACTGCGGCCGGCATCGCCGACGTAGCCGCGCCACGAGTCGGGCACGCCCGCCTCGATCGAGACGCGCGCCCTGACGGCGGCGGGGAGCACGGACTCGCGGTAGGCCGCATCCTGCTCCTCGAACCACTCGAGGCACGGAGCGGAGACGACGCGGGCGTTGATGCCCTCGCCCGCCAGCACCTCACGGGCCTCGACGGCGATCTGCACCTCGGAGCCCGTGGCCATGAGGATCACATCGGGCGTGCCGCCCGGCGCCTCCGCGAGCACGTACGCGCCCTTCGCGACGCCCTGCGCCGAAGCGAGGGTGTCACCGGATGCCGCGCCCTCGCCCCGCGCGAACACGGGGAGGTTCTGGCGGCTCAGCGCGATGCCTGCCGGACCGTTGCGGCGCTCGAGGATCGCCTTCCAGGCCCAGGCGGTCTCGTTGGCGTCGGCGGGGCGCACGACGTCCATGCCCGGGATGAGGCGCAGCGACGCGAGCTGCTCGATCGGCTGGTGCGTGGGGCCGTCTTCGCCGAGCGCGACGGAGTCATGCGTCCAGACGTAGATCGCGGGCGCCTTCATGAGGGCCGCGAGGCGCACGGCCGGTCGCATGTAGTCGCTGAAGATCAGGAACGTGCCGCCGAACGGGCGGGTGTTGCCGTGCAGCACGATGCCGTTGAGGATCGAGCCCATGGCGTGCTCGCGGATGCCGAAGTGCAGCACGCGACCCGAGGGGCTCGAGGTCCACTCGTGCGTCGACCACTTCTGGGGCACGAACGAGCCGGCGCCCTCGATGGTGGTGAGGTTGGACTCGGCGAGGTCGGCCGATCCGCCCCACAGCTCGGGCATGACGCCCGCGATGGCGTTGATGACCTTGCCCGACGCGGCGCGGGTGGAGACATCCTTGCCTGCCTCGAAAACGGGAAGCGCGGCCTCGACACCCTCGGGCAGCGCGCCCGAGAGAACGCGGTCGAGCAGGGTCTTGCGCTCGGGGTTGGCGGCGGCCCACGCATCGAACTGCGCGTTCCACTCCTCGTGGGCGGCCTTGCCGCGCTCGAGCGCCTTGCGGGTGTGCTCGATGACCTCGGGGGCGACCTCGAAGGTCTTCTCCGGGTCGAAGCCGAGCGTGCGCTTGGTCGCGGCGAGCTCGTCGGCGCCCAAAGCGGAGCCGTGGATCTTGCCCGAGTTCTGCTTGTGCGGCGCCGGCCAGCCGATGATCGTGCGCAGGATGATGAGCGACGGCTTGTCGGTGACGCCCTTCGCGGCCTCGATGGCGGCGTTGAGCTCGGCCACGTCCTCCTGGTAGACGCCCGTCTTCTTCCAGTCGACGACCTGCACGTCCCAGCCGTAGGCGAGGTAGCGCGCGTGCACGTCTTCGGTGAAGGCGATGTTGGTGTCGTCCTCGATCGAGATCTGGTTCGAGTCGTAGATGGCGATGAGGTTGCCGAGCTCCTGGTGGCCGGCGAGGGAGGAGGCCTCGCTCGTCACGCCCTCCTGCAGGTCGCCGTCGCCCGCGATCACGTAGATGAAGTGGTCGAAGGGGCTCTTGCCGGGCTCCGCGGCGGGGTCGAAGAGCTCGCGCTCGTAGCGCGCGGCATAGGCGAAGCCCACCGCCGAGGCGAGGCCCTGCCCGAGCGGCCCGGTGGTGATCTCGACGCCGTCGGTGTGGCCGTACTCGGGGTGGCCGGGGGTCTTCGAGCCCCACGTGCGCAGCGCCTTGAGGTCGTCGAGCTCGAGACCGTAGCCGCCGTAGTACAGCTGGATGTACTGGGTGAGCGAGGAGTGGCCCACCGAGAGGATGAAGCGGTCGCGCCCGATCCACTCGTTGTCGGCGGGGTCACGGCGCATGACCTTCTGGAACAGCAGGTAGGCGGCGGGAGCGAGGCTCATCGCCGTTCCCGGGTGGCCATTGCCGACCTTCTCTACGGCATCCGCCGCGAGGATGCGGGCGGTGTCTACTGCCTTGTCGTCAATGGGATCCTATTGGAGAGTTGCCACGGGGTCTGACCCTTCGTTCACTTGGTGGAAGTCCGCCGGTACGGATGACTCACACCACAGCACGCGAAACACTACGCAGGGTTTCTTAGGGGGAGAGCGAATCATCGGCCAGCAGGCGATTCAAGTATAGAGAACAGCGCACCCTTACTCCCGACGGTGTACGCGAGCCCCCGGCAGGCACCGCTTACAATCGAGACCATGGATGTCGCGATCGAGGCCGTAACCGAGCGCCCTCGTATCGGGTTCCGCCGCAAGGCGCTCGCCTACATCGCCCTCACCAAGCCGCGAGTCATCGAGCTGCTGCTCGTCACGACCGTGCCGGTCATGGTGCTGGCAGCCAACGGCATCCCGAACCTGTGGCTTGTACTCGCCACCCTGGTGGGCGGATCGCTCAGCGCCGGCTCGGCCAACGCGTTCAACTGCTACATCGACCGCGACATCGACCGCGTCATGGACCGCACCAAGAAGCGTCCGCTCGTGACGGGGGAGCTCAGCGACCGCGAGGCCCTCGTCTTCGCCTGGGTCACGGGCATCGCCTCGATCCTCGTGCTCGGCCTTCTCACCAACTGGCTCGCCGCCGCGCTGTCGCTGGCCGCGATCCTCTTCTACGTGCTCGTCTACACGCTCGTGCTCAAGCGCCGCACCCCGCAGAACATCGTCTGGGGCGGTGCCGCTGGCTGCATGCCCGTGCTCATCGGCTGGGCTGCCGTCACCGGCGACCTGAGCTGGCCCCCGGTCATCCTGTTCATGATCATCTTCCTCTGGACGCCGCCGCACTACTGGCCGCTCTCGATGAAGTACCGCGCCGACTACCAGTCGGTGGGCGTGCCCATGCTCGCGGTGGTGCGCGGCCGCACGGTCGTGGGCCTTCAGGTCATCCTCTACGCGTGGGCCACTGTGGCCTGCTCGCTCCTGCTCATCCCCGTCGCGCACATGGGCATCGTCTACACGGTCGTCGCCGTGCTCGCCGGCGGCTGGTTCATCGTCGAGTCGCACCTGCTGTACAGCTCGGCGATCCGGCACGGCGAGGTGCGCCCCATGCGCGTCTTCCACAGCTCGATCAGCTACCTGACGCTCGTGTTCATCGCCGTCGGCATCGACCCCCTGCTGCCGTTCTGATGCAGACGCCACTGGGGTGGGCGGCCGCCCGCTGGACACTCTCACCGCGCGCACTGCGATGGGCGACCACTGCAGCCCTCATCGTGAGCATCATCATCGTCTTCACCGGGGGGCTAGTGCGGGTCACGGGCTCCGGCCTCGGCTGCCCGACGTGGCCCACCTGCGACGGCACGTCGATCGCCCCCTCCGCAGAGCTGGGCATCCACGGCGTGATCGAGTTCGCCAACCGCCTGCTCACGACGGTCATCGTGATCGCGGTGGCCTGGGTGATCATCGCCGCGCGCCTGCAGAAGCCCCGCGTGCGCTCGGTGACGCGGCTGGCCTGGTCGCAGTTCTGGCTCGTGGTCGCCAACGCCGTGGCCGGCGGCATCACCGTGCTCGTGGGCCTCAACCCCTGGGTGGTCGCCCTGCACTTCGTGCTCGCGATCGCCCTGCTGGCGACGACGACGCTCACCTGGCACCGCGTGCACGAGAAGCGGCCCGGCCCCGACGGCGCCGTCTCGCCCGCCACCGGTGCGCTGGCCTGGCTGCTCGCCGCCGTCACCCTCGTACTCATCGTCGTCGGAACGATGGTCTCGGGCGCCGGTCCGCACTCGGGCGACTCGTCGGACGTTCCGCGCATGCAGTTGGACTGGACGACGGTCACGATCATCCACGGCGTGCTCGGCGCCCTCGTCTTCGGCCTCGCCCTCGCGCTCTTCCTGGCCAACCGCGGCACGGATGCCCGAGCCCGACTCATCCGCCGGCGACTCATCGTCTTCGTGCTCGTCGTGCTCGCTCAGGGCCTCGTGGGCACCGTCCAGGCGCTCACCGGGCTGCCCGCATCGCTCGTGTCGTTCCACCTCCTGGGCGCCGCCCTCGTGTGGGTCGGAGTGCTCCGAGTGCTCCTCGACGTGCATCCGGCGCTCTTCGCGCGTGTCGGCGGAGCCCGGGAATCAGCCGCGATCTCCTGACAGGAGCGCCCGCAGACTGTAGTCTTAACCGGTTCAGGAACACAGCCCACTGCCGGGGAGTCAGCGTTGACGCCGGAGCGAATGCATTCGTTCCCGTGTCCTGTTTCCGAAGTCTCCCAGACGCCCGTCTCCTAGATGGGGGAATGCCGTTGCGACCGACTCGGTTGCCCTCGGTAGGCGCTACTCCGTAACAAATGAGGTTCTCAATGTCAGACGTGCTGATCGACCGCCCTGAGCTCAACGGACTCGGGCAGTACGAGTTCGGGTGGTCCGACTCCGACGAGGCCGGCGCCACGGCGCGCCGCGGCATCAACGAGGACGTGGTGCGGAACATCTCCGCGCTCAAGAGCGAGCCCGAGAGCATGCTGAAGACCCGCCTCGCCGGTCTCAAGAACTTCTTCCGCAAGCCCATGCCGACGTGGGGCGCCGACCTCTCCGGCATCGACTTCGACAACATCAAGTACTTCGTGCGCTCGACCGAGAAGCAGGCGCAGACCTGGGAGGACCTCCCGGAGGACATCCGCCTCACGTACGAGAAGCTCGGCATCCCCGAGGCCGAGCGCAAGCGCCTCGTCTCCGGTGTGGCCGCGCAGTACGAGTCGGAGGTGGTGTTCCACTCCATCAACGCCGAGCTCGAGGCCCAGGGCGTCATCTTCATGGACACCGACACCGCCCTGCGCGAGCACCCCGAGTTCTTCGACGAGTACTTCGGCACGGTCATCCCTGCCGGCGACAACAAGTTCGCGGCGCTCAACACGGCCGTCTGGTCGGGCGGGTCGTTCGTGTACGTGCCCAAGGGCGTGCACGTCGAGATCCCGCTGCAGGCCTACTTCCGCATCAACACCGAGAACATGGGCCAGTTCGAGCGCACGCTCATCATCGCCGACGAGGGCTCGTACGTGCACTACATCGAGGGCTGCACGGCCGCGATCTACACGTCGGACTCGCTGCACTCCGCGGTCGTCGAGATCATCGTCAAGAAGAACGCGCGCGTTCGCTACACGACGATCCAGAACTGGTCGAACAACGTCTACAACCTCGTCACCAAGCGCGCCATCGCGCACGAGGGCGCCACCATGGAGTGGATCGACGGCAACATCGGTTCCAAGGTCACCATGAAGTACCCGTCGATCTACCTCGTGGGCGAGCACGCCAAGGGCGAGACGCTCTCCGTCGCCTTCGCCGGCCCCGGCCAGCACCAGGACGCGGGCGCGAAGATGATCCACATGGCGCCGTACACGACGTCGTCGATCGTCTCCAAGTCGATCGCGCGCGGCGGTGGCCGCGCCGGCTACCGCGGTGAGGTGCGCGTCGACGAGAAGGCCCACCACTCCGCGAACACCGTGCGCTGCGACGCGCTGCTCGTCGACACGATCTCGCGCTCCGACACCTACCCGGCCATCGACATCCGGGTCGACGACGTGCAGCTCGGCCACGAGGCAACCGTCTCGCGGGTCAGCGCCGAACAACTGTTCTACCTGCAGTCCCGTGGCATGCCCGAGGACGAGGCCATGGCCATGATCGTGCGCGGCTTCATCGAGCCCATCGCACGCGAGCTGCCCATGGAGTACGCGCTCGAACTCAACAAGCTCATCGAGATGAGCATGGAAGGCAGTGTCG
>CAIXMB010000145.1 GCA_903920435.1 uncultured Actinomycetes bacterium | reverse complement strand
TGGCGCAGTGACAGCGTGAGCTCGCCCGCGGGCGCATCCTCGTCGCCGATCGTGTAGCCCACCGCCTTGAACGCGGCGATCGGAACGACGACCGCAGCGGTTCCGCACGCGAACATCTCGACGATGTCGCCGGATGCCACACCCTCGCGCACCTCGGAGATCGTCACCTTGCGCTGCTCGACGTTCAGGCCGCGGTCCTTCGCGAGCTGCATGAGCGAGTCGAGGGTGATGCCCTCGAGGATGCTCGACGACTCCGGCGTCACGACGCGGCCGTCCTTGTAGACGAAGACGACGTTCATGCCGCCGAGCTCCTCCAGGTACTCGCTCTTCTCGGCATCGAGGAAGAGCACCTGGGCGCAGCCGTGGTCGTACGCCTCCTGCTGGGCGACGAGCGACGACGCGTAGTTGCCACCGGTCTTCGCGGCGCCGGTGCCGCCGCGCCCCGCGCGGGCGTAGTCCGTCGAGATCCAGATCGAGATCGGAGCCACGCCGCCGGAGAAGTACGCGCCCGCCGGGCTCGCGATGACGTAGTAGTTGACCTTCTTCGCGGGGCGAACGCCGAGGAACGCCTCCTTCGCGAACATGAAGGGCCGCAGGTACAGCGAGGTGTCCTCTGCCGAGGGAACCCAGCGCGCGTCCACGGCGATGAGCTGGCGCAGCGACTCGATGAAGTACTCGGTCGGCAGCTCGGGCAGGGCGAGACGGGCGGCGGAGCGCTTCATGCGCTCGGCGTTCATCTCCGGGCGGAAGGTCCAGATCGAGCCGTCCTCGTGGCGGTACGCCTTGAGCCCCTCGAAGACCTCCTGCGCGTAGTGCAGCACGGCTGCGGCCGGGTCCATCGAGATGGGGCCGTAGGGCTGCACGCGCGGGCGGTGCCAGCCGCCGATCTCGCTCCAGCAGATGTCGACCATGTGGTCGGTGAAGTGCTTGCCGAAGCCCGGCTCCGCGATGATGTCGGCGTGCTCGGCAGCCGAGCGGGCAGCTTCGTTGGTCTGGACTGCGAACTCGAGGGTCCGCGGGGCGAGGAGGTTCTTCATGGTGATCCTTAGGTTACGCCTGGGAGACGAGAGCGGCGATGGCGTCGCCGATCTCGGAGGTTGATCGCTTGGTCGCCCCCCGTGCCGCCAGATCTGCCTCGACCGCCGCCGTGACGCGAGCCGCGGCATCCGTCTCACCGCGTTGGGTGAGCAGGAGTGCAACGGACAGGATCGCGGCCGTGGGGTCGGCGAGCTGCTGGCCGGCGATGTCCGGGGCCGAACCGTGCACGGGCTCGAACATCGAGGGGAAGGTGCCGTCCGGGTTGATATTGCCCGAGGCCGCCAGTCCGATGCCGCCGCTGATTGCGGCAGCGAGATCGGTGAGGATATCGCCGAAGAGGTTGTCCGTGACGATGACGTCGAATCTAGCAGGATTCGTGACCAGGAAGATGGTCGCGGCGTCGACGTGGAGGTAGTCCCAGACCACGTCCGGGTGATGGGCCGCCTCGGCCCGCACCAGGCGCTGCCACAGCGATCCCGCGTTCGTGAGCACGTTCGTCTTGTGCACGAGGGTTACACGCTTGTCGCGCTTCTCGGCCTGCTCGAAGGCGAACTTCACGACCCGCTCGACGCCGTAGGCCGTGTTGATCGAGACCTCGGTGGCGATCTCGTGGGGAGTACCGACACGGATGCCCCCGCCGTTGCCCACGTAGGGCCCCTCGGTGCCCTCCCGCACGACCAGGAAGTCGACGTCGCCCGGGTTGGCCAGCGGGGACTCGACTCCGGGGAAGATCGTGGTGGGGCGCAGGTTCACGTAGTGGTCGAACGCGAAGCGCAGTTTCAGGAGCAGGCCGCGCTCGATGATGCCGCCGGCGAGCCGGGCATCCGTGGGGTTGCCGCCGATGGCGCCGAGGAGGATCGCGTCGTGCTTCGCGAGCGCGTCGAGGTCGTCCTGCTCGAGGATGCGCCCGGTCTCGAGGTAGTGGCCGGCGCCGAACGGGTACTGGGTGGCGGTCGCCTCCACCCCCGTCGCCTTCAGGACTTTGAGGGCTTCGGCGATGACCTCGGGGCCGATGCCGTCGCCGGGGATGACTGCGAGGGAGAAGGAGCTGGGCATGCCACAACGATATCGGCAGCGCAACCCCCCTCGGATTCCCGGAATGCGTGGATAACGTGACGCTCATGAGTATTGGAACCGGAATCGTATTGTTCGTCATCGGCGCAGTACTGACCTTCGCCGTAAACCTTGAGAACGCCTTCGTGGATCTCGACCTGATCGGCTACATCTTCATGGGAGCCGGGCTGGTCGTCTTCATCATCGGACTCGTCCTGATGCTCCGCAAGCGCCAGTCGGTGACCACGGTCACCTCGGGCGTGAACGCCGACGGCGCGAACGTCGCGCAGCGGCGCACCTCGACAACGCCCGACGACGTCGTCTAGCACCTCACGCTGGCTGAGGCTCTCCAAGCCGCTGGCTGAGGCTCTCGAAGCGCGCTTCGAGAGCCTCAGTGCGCGTTAAACCTCGACGATGTCGATCTCGCGCAGCAGGTCGGCCTTGATGGCCTTGCCCACCTTGGCGAGCAGCTCCTCGGGAACCGGCGAGTCGACGGTCAGCACGCTGAGCGCCTGGCCGCCGGCGGTCCGTCGGGCTACCTGCATGCCGGCGATGTTGCTGTTGGCCTCGCCGAACTCCTTGCCGTAGACCGCGACGATGCCGGGGCGGTCGGTGTAGATCATGACGATCAGGTGCTGGGCCACCGGCACCTCGACGTCGTAGCCGTTGATCTCCACGATCTTCTGCGTCTGCTTGGCGCCCGTGAGCGTGCCCGACACCGAGATCGTGGCGCCGCTGGAGAGCGCGCCGCGGATCGTGAGCAGGTTGCGGTACTCCTCGCTCGTGGCATCCGTGCTCAGGCGCACCGTGATGCCCCGCGCCTCGGCGAGCAGGGGCGCGTTGACGTAGCTGACCGACTCGCTGACGATGTTCGAGAACACGCCCTTCAGGGCGGCGAGCTTGAGCACGTTGACATCGTGCTCGACGATCTCGCCGCGCACCTCGACATCGATGGTCGTGATGGGGCTGTCGGCGAGGCCGGCGAAGACCTGGCCGAGCTTCTCCATGAGCGGGATGCCCGGGCGCACGCTCGGGTCGATGGCGCCGCCCGCGACGTTGACCGCGTCGGGCACGAGCTCGCCGTCGAGGGCGAGGCGCACCGAGCGCGCGACGGAGACGCCCGCCTTCTCCTGCGCCTCATCGGTCGAGGCGCCGAGGTGCGGAGTGAGCACGATGTTGTCGAGACCGAGCAGCGGCGACTCCTTGGGCGGCTCGTTGACGAAAACGTCGAGGCCCGCGCCCGCGATGCGCTTCGACTTGAGGGCCGCGTAGAGCGCATCCTCGTCGATGAGCCCGCCGCGCGCGACGTTGACGATGTACGCGGTCGGCTTCATGAGGCCGAGCTGGTCGGTGCCGATCATGCCCGTGGTCTCGGGGGTCTTGGGCATGTGGATGGTGATGAAGTCCGCGGTCTTCAGCAGGTCGTCCAGGGTGAGCAGCGTGACGCCGAGCTGCTGGGCGCGGGCGGCGGTGACGTAGGGGTCGTACGCGACGACGTTCATGCCGAAGGCCTGCAGGCGCTCGGTGATGAGCGCGCCGATGCGGCCGAGGCCGATGATGCCGATCGTCTTCTCGTAGAGCTCGGTGCCGGTGTACTTCGAGCGCGCCCAGGTGCCGGCGGCGAGGTTGGCGTGCGCTGCGGGGATGTGGCGCGCGAGCGAGAGGATGTGCCCGACGGTGAGCTCGGCCGCGGAGATGATGTTCGAGGTCGGCGCGTTGACGACCATCACACCGGCGGCGGTCGCTGCCTTGATATCGACGTTGTCGAGCCCGACGCCCGCGCGCGCGACCACCTTGAGGTGCTTGGCGGCGGCGATCGCCTCGGCGTCGACGTTCGTCGCGGAGCGGATGAGGATCGCGTTCGCGTCGGCGAGGGCGGCGAGGAGCGCGGCACGGTCGGTGCCATCCACGTTCCTGACATCGAAGTCGGGCCCGAGGGCCTCGACGGTAGCGGGCGAGAGTTCTTCTGCGATCAGCACGATCGGCTTGGCCACGGGATGGTTCCTTCAGTCAGGGGCTGTGGTGGACAACCCTGCAACTTTAGCGGGTGGCTTCCTGTGCCCCCGCCCGTGTGACTATGGGAGACATGGAACTCGCGCAGTGGATCATCCGGATCGCCCTCGCGGCGGTGTTCCTCTTCATGGGCGTCAACCACTTCCGCCCGTCCACCGCCCGCGCGATGTCGGCGATGGTGCCGCCCGCGTTCAAGGCGCGCGTGAGCGGCAAGGCGCTCGTGCGCTTCACCGGCGTGTGCGAGATCGCGGGGGCGATCGGCATCCTCGTGCCGTTCACGCGCTTCGCCGCGGGCATCGCGCTCGTGCTCTTCCTCATCGCGGTGTTCCCGGCGAACGCCTACGCGGCCGAGCACCCGGAGAAGTTCGGGCGCGCCGCGTTCCCGTTCTGGCCGCGCTATGTGGCGCAGCTGGTGCTGATCCTGCTCGTGCTGCTCGCGATCGTCTAGAGCGCGGGCAGCGACTTCACGAAGATCACGTCGTTCAGCGCGTACACCGCGAACGTGAGCGCGGCGACGACGGCGAGCCCGACGAGGAAGATGAGGGCCTTGCCGAAGACGTTGCGCCGACGGCCCACGAACACGGCGACCGCGAACCCGAGCGGCGGGATCAGCACGCCGATCCACAGCAGCCACCACGGCACCTTGTCGCTCGCCATGAACTGCGCGTAGTCGGCCGGCACGAAGAACAGGTTGCCGATCGCCTGCCAGATGTCGTAAGCGTAGAACAGCCCGAACAGCGCGGCGACGATGAGGCTGAGCCAGCCGTAGCGCCCGCGCTTCGCCTCGCGCGCGTCGTCGGCGACGATCTCCTCGATGGGGTTGTCGGAGTCGGCTATCGATGGGTCGGTCACTGCCACACTCCCAGCACGAAGGGCCACGGGAGCACCGCGACGAGTCCGACGAGGAGCACCAGCAGGCGCACCACCGGCTTGCGGCCCCGGGTCAGCACGAGCGCTGCGGTGAACCACAGCACGGGGCTCGCCACGGCGAGGATCTCGCCCAGGCCGAACATGAACGCGTTGAGCGGCTCGGTCGAGGTGGCGTAGCGGTCGTTGTAGCGCAGCACGCTCGTCACCCACCCGAGCGTGAAGATGAGGTAGCCCCCGGCGAGGATGCCGTAGGTCACCAGGAGCGCGGCGGGCATCTGCTGCTTCGGCGCCGTCGCCTCGACGAGCTCGACCCGCGTCTCGGCGGGCTCGATCACCGGCGCGGCTTTGGGCGCCACGGGCTTCTCGTCGCCGGCCCAGGCCAGCGCGGCGTCGTCGTCTTCGGGGTCCGCCATGGTCGAAACCCTAGCGCGCCAGGCGCAGTTCGATGACCTCGACAACACCCGCGAACAACGGATGCCCCGGCTCCAGCCCCGTGATCGTGGCGGCAAGGGCATCCGGCGCCGTGCCGCTCGCGAGCATTGCCTGCAGCTCGACGCTTTCCGCGTCCTCCTCCACGTCGAACCGCAGCGCGGCGCCCACGGCGTTGAGGAGGTTCCACGTCTCCATGCCGCGCTCCGCGAGCTCGGCGGCGGGACCGATGAACCGCTCCCGTCGGCTCAGCTTGCGCAGCGGCCCGCGCCCGACCCGCTCGCACGTGTCGGGCAGGGCGGGGTTGCTGATGCGCTTGAGGGTCTTCTCGATGTAGGCCTGCTGCTCGTCGGGGTCGAAGCCGTGCTTGGCGACGAGCAGGGCCTTCGTCTCGGCGAGCACGGCGCGGATCTCGGCCTGCAGCTCGGGCGTTGCGAGCGCCTCGCGGATCGAGACCCAGCCGCGGTCGATACCGTGGTAGGCGGCAGCGGCGTGCGCGGTGTTGACCGTGAAGAGCTTGCGCTCGATGAACGGGCCGAGGTCGTCGACCCACGTGACGCCGTAGATGTCGGGGGTCGTGCCGCCGAAGGGCGTGCGGTCGACCACCCACTCGAAGAACGACTCGATGGTCACGTCGAGCCCGCCGGACTGCTCGGGCACGATGCGGTCGATGGCGCAGTTGGCGAAGATGGCGTTGGTCGCCGGGTCGTGCTTGCGCACCTCGGCGGCGAGCACGTCGGTGCCGCCGATGGCGTTCTCGCAGGCGATCACGACCAGTGGCTCGGGGTTGGTGCGGGCGGCGAGCCCCGCCGCGATGACGGGGGCGACGAACTGCAGGATGCGCGCGCCCACCGCGGTCGTGACGATGTCGGCCTTGGCGATCTCGGCGATGACGTCGGCCTCGTGGGTCTTCGAGTTGATGGCGCGGTAGTTGTCGACGACCTTGGTCTGGGCGCCCTCGCCGACCTCGATGACCTCGTAGGAATCGCGCGCCTGGAGCGCTCCGATGAGCTCCTCGCTCACGTCGGCGAACACGACCTCGTAGCCGCTCTCATGCAGGAACTGGGCAACGAAGCCCCGGCCGATGTTGCCAGCCCCGAAATGTACAGCCGTCTTCGCCATTCTGCGATCCTATTCGGCGTCGGGTCCGATCCAGAGAGACGATGTGGCAACGATCTTCGGGTACTGGAAGCTCGCGTGCGCGGTGAACTCGTCGTCGGCCTCGCCGTACCGGCCCTGGACGCCCTCCTCGACGATGCGCCACGGGCGCGCGTTCGACGGCGTGGTCGCGAGCCCGTTGTCGGGCAGGAACTGCCGGTAGTCGTACTCGTAGCCGTAGCTCGCCGCCAGCCGCACGGAGCGCGTATCGACGGCGACAGCGCCGCCGTCGATGTCGAACTGGAGCATGCGGTAGAAGCCGGTGGCCCGCTCCCCCGTGTGCGTGCGGAACTCCTGGTAGTCGGCAAGCAGCTCGACGACGGTGTGGCCGGCGATGCCGCCCGCATTCTCGGTGACGAGCTGGCCGATGCCGTGGAAGTGGCCGGAGAGCACGAAGAGCACGTTGCGGTTCGGGGCTATGACGCGATCCCACAGCTCGCCGCCGTGCGACACCCACCGCGAGTTCGTGGAGCGCAGTGCGTCAACCTCGAGCGTCTTGGGCATGACGTGCTCGTGCGTCGCGACGATGACGTTGTAGTCCGGATGCCCGGTGACCACGGTCTGCGCCCAGGCGATCTCGCGCTCCGCGTAGGCGTACGGCAGCGCGAGCACGAGGAACTTGGCGCCCTGCCACTCGAACGTCGAATAGCTCGCCGTGTTGTCACCGGGCGCGATGGACTCGGCGTACCAGGGCGTTCCCTCGTACCGGCTGGGCGGGAAGTACTCGTTGAAGAGCGTGTCGTCCACTCCGCGCTTCATGTCGTGGTTGCCCGGCAGTACGCCGTTGGGCACGCCGGCGTCGTCGAGGATGCGCTGGATCGCTGACGCCCGCTCGAACTCGATGCGGGCGCGCACCTCGTTCTGGTCGGGGTCGACCCAGTTCTGCACCAGGTCACCGGTGTGCTGGGCGAAGGCGATCTTGCGCTCCTCCCGGTTGTCGGCGACCCAGCTCACGAGCTGCGCGTACACCTCCGGGTAGCTCTCGGAGAGGTACTGGGTGTCGGTGATGTGCGTCACCGCGAAGTCGTAGTTCGCCGGATCCTCGAGCTGGCCATCGCGACCCGCAACCAGGGTCGACTCGGTGCGCGGGCCGTCCTGCACGAGCAGCGTCACGACGCCGTCGCGCACCTCGCCCTCCTCGAGCGCACCGGTGAGCGTCACCGGCTGACCCGAGCCGGACTGCAGGAGCCGCCAGGCGGTGCCGTTCCACACCGAGAGCTGCACGTCGTCGCGCTCGGCCGTGGTGCCCGTCCAGCCCACCGTCGACCCGGGCAGGAGGGCGGCGGCGTCGAGGGTGAAGCGCGCGTACGGGTAGCCGTAGGCGTCGTCGGCCGCGGGGGCGGGCGCAGCGGCATCCGTCGCCTGCTCGTTGGCGCCAGCCAGGGTCGTGAGCGGGCCGTTCTCGGTGACGCCCGTCCACGCCGCGAGCACCGTCGCGGGCTGGCTCGCGGTGACGCGGGCGGCGGAGTGCGCGCGCTCGCCCGCGTCGAGCGCGGCGGGCGACGACGTGATGACGCGCGCGGTCGGGTCTACCCAGTGGATCAGGTCGATGCTGCCGGGCGTCGCCTGGCGCGTCACGAAGTCGTCGACGTTCGAGCCCGTGAAGCGCGTGCGCTGGAACGTCTCGGCCAGCAGTCGGTCGGGCTGGTAGGTGGTCAGCGCGACGCCGAGCGTGCACGGGCTGCCCGTGATGTTGCTCGAGTCCATCTCGTTCGCGGCGTAGATGCCCGCGCTGTCGACGCGCTCGCCGTCGGCGTCGGCCACCCACACGCCCGCGCCGAGGAAGTTCAGCGACACGTCGTAGGTCGCGTCGGCACCGGATGCCGCGGCCGTACCCGAGCGGGCGGCGAGGTAGACCGCCCCCGGCGCGAGCTCGGTGCCCTCGGGCACGGTGACCTGCGGCTCGAGGCTGCGGAGCCCGTTCGCCTCGCAGCGCCGGATGCTCCAGCCGCCGATGTCGACCGTGGCGGAGCCGTAGTTGCCGAGCTCGATGTAGTTGCGCTGCACGCTGCCCTCGGGCATCCCCTCGGTCGACGGGTCGGTGGCGATCTCGCTGATCGCGACCCCCGGCGCCCCGTACGCGAACGGCGTGCGGAACAGGCTGTCCTCCTCGACGGCGTTGCGCGCGCCGGGGGTGCGCGGCGCCACCACCCAGCCGCTGGCGGTGAGCTGGTACGACTCGCGCGCGACGGCGTCGGCGATGGCCGGGAGCTTCTCGTCGCCGTCCTGGCAGGCACTGTCGGCATGGTCGGAGACGCTCACGCGGTCGACGAGCAGCCCGGCCGCCGACTCGAGCTTGACGCCGAACGTCACGTCGGCCAGGTGCACGTCGATGACGCGGAACTCGCCCGGCCCGAGCACCGAGCCGCCCGGCAGGGCCGCCTCGAGCGAGTCGGCGGTGATGCGGCCCGACGCCGTGCAGCGGTACAGCAGCCAGCCGCCGATGTCCTCGGCGCGGGCGCCCGTGTTGTGCAGCTCGACGAAGTCGCCCGCGGTCGCCGCGACCTCGGAGATGACGACACCCGAGCCGGCCCGCGGTGCGGGCTGCGTCGCGTTCTGCTCGCCGAGCGTCGCGGGTGCCTCGATCCAGCGGGACGGGGAGGTGCGCTGCCAAGACTCCCCCGCGGCGAAGTCGAGGCTGTTCGGCAGGTTGCGGCCGGCGCTGCACTCGCTCTCGGTGGGCCAGGGCTCGTTCGGGTAGACGCCGACGGCGTCGACCAGGCGGGCATCCGGGCCTTCGAGGTAGAGGCCGAAGCCCCCGACCGCGAACGGCTGGGTGATGTGGTCGTCTCCGGGTAGCCCGCTCTTGGACACCGTGTAGATCTCGCCGGGCGCGAGCACGACGCCCGTGAGGTCGGACTCCGGCCGGCCCACATTGCTGCGCAGGCCCTGCGCGCTGCAGCGGAACACGTGCCAGCCCGTGAGGTCGACCGGCTCGTCGCCCCAGTTGCGCAGCTCGAAGAAGCTGTCGGAACTCGATGCGGGGCCGCCGTTGGCGAGCTCGTTGATGAGGATCGTGGGGGCATCGTCCGCCTGCGCCGGGGCGGCGATACCGCCCGCGGCGAAGAGGAGGGCAAGGCCGACTGCGAGGGGAGCGCGAAGCACGGCGCAACCTTCTCCAGCCCACGTGAACTGCCGGCGTCGCACGTGGGTGTGTCGGGTTAACACACGCGTCACATCCATCGGCGAGACTCAGTCCATGGATCTCGTCACCGTGCAGTCGGCCCGCGTCGCGCGCGAGCGCGGCGACCTGCTGCTGGCGCCCGGCGAGGTGGTCATCGGCGGCGGCACCTGGGTCTACTCGGAGCCGCAGGACGCGACCGGCATCGTCGACCTGCTCGGCCTCGGCTGGGAGCCCGTCACCCGCACGCCCGACACCCTGGTGATCGCCGCGACCTGCACGATCGAGACCCTGCGCGGCCTCGACCCGTTCTTCGAGCAGTACGCGGACTCGCTGCTCGCCTCGTGGAAGATCCAGCGCATCGCGACCGTCGGCGGCAACATCGCGCTCTCGCTGCCGGCGGGCCCGATGACCTCCCTCGCCGTCGCGCTCGACGCGACCCTCGTGCTCTGGACTGCCAGCGAGGAGCGCCGCGTGCCCGCCGAATCGTTCGTGACCGGGGTGCGGCAAAACATCCTGCGCCCGGGCGAGGTGGTGCGCGCGATCGAGCTGCCGCTCGCCTCGCTGCACCGCACGGCGTTCCGGCGCATCGCGCTGTCGCCGCTGGGCCGCACGGCCACCCTCGTGACCGGCCGAACGGATGCCACGGGCGCCACCGTCCTCTCCGTGACGGGCGGCACCACCCGCCCCCACCGCCTCGCGTTCGACGCTCCCCCGACCGCGGCGCAGGTGGCGGCATCCGTGGACTCGATCGACGACTGGTACCTCGACGCGCACGGCTCCCCCGACTGGCGCCGCGCGATGAGCCTCGCGTTCGCCGAGGAGATCAGGGCGGAGCTGGCATGAGGTTCTCGATCAACGGCTCGCCCGTCTCCGCCGAGCCCCGGCCGGGCCAGGTGCTGCGCACCCTGCTGCGCGAACTCGAGCACACCGAGGTGAAGAAGGGCTGCGACGCGGGCGACTGCGGCGCCTGCACGGTGCTGCTCGACGGCGGGCCGGTGCACTCCTGCATCTACCCCGCCCACCGGCTCGACG
>CAIXMB010000144.1 GCA_903920435.1 uncultured Actinomycetes bacterium | reverse complement strand
GTTCCACGTGTTCATCGCCATGTGGTGGTGATAGCCGCCCGCGCTCACGAAGAGGGCCTGCGGTCCGTAGACCGCGGTCTCGTCGAAGCCGAGCCGGTTCACGTAGAACTCGCGCGCGCTCGGGATGTCGCCCACCTGCAGGTGCACGTGGCCGACCTGCGCGCCGCCGATGAGGGGCTGCTCGACCGACTCCTCGGTGAGGTTCTCCTGCAGGAAGGCGTTGGGGTCGAGGTACACCGTGCCCATCTCGATGGTGCCGTGCACCCAGCTCCACGCGCTGCGCTCGCGATCCCAGTACAGCTCGACGCCGTTGCCCTCCGGGTCGGTGAAGTAGAACGCCTTGCTCACGAGGTGGTCGGAGCTGCCGGTGAAGGTGCCCGGGTACTTCTGGGCGACCGAGTACACGGATGCCGCGAGTGCTTGCTCGGTGTCGAACAGGATCGCCGTGTGGAACAGGCCCGCGTCGCTCGGGCTGGCGTGCTTCAACTCCGGTGCATGCTCGAGGATCATCACCGGCGTCGCGCCGCGACCGAGCGTGACCGTCGGCCCATCCTGCGACAGCACCTCGAGCGCCACAGCGTCGCGGTAGTAGGCGGTCATCGCGTCGAGGTCTCCCACGCGCAGTGTGACAGGACCCATGGCGGTGTCGGCCGCAAGCTTCTCCTCGGACATCGCGTCCTCCGTTCTTGATAGCCCCAACTTAGTTGTTGCTTCAAGTATTCCGCGAGGCCTGTGACGACCACCCGCCCGTCCGTGAAACGGCGCCGCGCTCTCCCCACGGATCGGGGCGCGGAGATGACCCGCCGTCTGGGTCAGCGGGCCATCAGGTGGGGTTCGGAGTGCCCTGCGAGTCGGATTGGAGCGGCTTCTCGTAGCAGAGCGAGTGCGCCGAGCCGACGTAGTAGCCGAAATTGGGGATGCGCGTGAACCCCTGCCGCTCGTAGAACCGCACGGCGTCGGGCTGCTCGGTGCCGGTCTCCAGCACGAGGCGGGAGTAGCCGCGCTCCCGGCCGAACTGCTCGAGCTGGGCGAGGATCGCCACGGAGACGCCGGTGCCGCGGTGGTCGGGGTGCACGAACATCCGTTTCACCTCGGCCTCCGTTGCGTCCCGCTCGCGCAGGCCGCCGCAGCCGATCGCCGTAGCGCCGTCGTACGCCACGTAGAACACCGTGATGTCGTCGGCGGTGGGCGCGGGGCCCGGCTCGGAGTCGGGGGTGCCGTAGCGCCGCTCGATCTCGGCGCGCTGCTGCGAGCGCAGGTCGATGGAGTCGGGGTGGTTGAACGAGACCTGTGTGACGATCACCCTTCGAGAACCTCAGGGTGCGTGAGCCGCTCGATCAGCTCGCGGTAGCGCGCGGCCGTCTGCTCCACGATCTCGGGCGGCAGCTCGGGCGGGGTGCCCGTCTTGTCCCAGTGCGCGGCGAGCCAGTCGCGCACGATCTGCTTGTCGAAGCTTCCTGCTGGCGGCGCTTGCGCTGAGGCTCTCGAAGCGTCGTACTCGGTCTTGTCCCAGAACCGGCTGCTGTCGGAGGTGAGCACCTCGTCGGCCAGGGTGAGCGCTCCCGTTTCGGGGTCTGCACCGAACTCGAACTTGGTGTCGGCGAGGATCACGCCGCGGGCCTCCGCGATCGCCGAGGCCTTCGCGAAGATGCGCAGCGAGGCATCCCGCAGCGCGGTCGCCGCCTCGAGCCCCACGAGCTCGACGGTGCGCTCGAAGGTGATGTTCTCGTCGTGCTCGCCCATCGGGGCCTTCCACGCGGGCGTGTAGATGGGCTCGGGCAGGCGGTCGCCATCGGTGAGCCCCTCGGGCAGCGGGATTCCGCACACCGTCTGCGTCTCGCGGTACTCGGCCCAGCCGCTGCCGGTGAGGTAGCCGCGCACCACGCACTCGACCGGGTACATCTCGAGGGTCTTGGCGAGCACGGCCCGCCCGGCGAACTCGGCGGGGATCTCGCCCGTAGCTAGGTGGTTCGGCACATCCGCGAGCTGGTCGAACCACCACAGGCTCAGCTCGGTCAGGAGTGCGCCCTTGCCGGGAATGCCGGGCGAGAGCACGTGGTCGAACGCGCTGACCCGGTCGCTCGCGACCATGAGCACAATGCCCGGATGCTCCGCTGACGCGTACAGGTCGCGCACCTTGCCGGAGTAGGTGTGCTCCCAGCCGGTCATCCGGCCACTCGCAGCGCGATGTCGGAGCGATAATGGCCGCCCTCCAGGTGGATCGTCTCGAGTGCCGCGTACGCCTTCGCCCGCGCCTCGGCGAAGTCGGCGCCCGTCGCCACGACGCTCAGCACGCGCCCGCCCGTCGCCACGAACTCACCCTTCACGAGGGCGGTCGCCGCGTGCGCGATGGTCACGTCGTGCACGTCGGCGATCCCCGTGATCTGCCGACCGGTGATGGGCTGCTCGGGGTAGCCCTCGCTCGCCAGCACGACGGTCACGGCGACGTCGTCGCTGAACTCGGGCCGGGGCAGGGTGCCGAGCTCGCCCGTCGAGGCGGCGTACAGCAGTCCGCTCAAGGGCGTGACGAGCCGGGGTAGCACCACCTGCGTCTCCGGGTCGCCGAAGCGGGCGTTGAACTCGATGACGCGGATTCCCTTGTCGGTGACGATGAGGCCGCAGTAGAGCAGGCCGATGAACGGCGTGTGCTCGCTCGCGAGCTGGCGGATCGTCGGCACCGCGATCGTGTCGATCACCTCGTCGACGAAGCCCGCGGGCAGCCACGGCAGGGGTGAGTACGCGCCCATGCCGCCGGTGTTGGGGCCCTCGTCGTTGTCGAGGGCGCGCTTGTAGTCCTGCGCTGGCGAGAGGGGCAGCACGGTGTGGCCGTCGCTCAACAGGAAGAGCGAGACCTCCTGACCGGCCAGGAATTGCTCGACGAGCACGGCACCGTGGCCGAGCCAGTAGTCGGCGTGGGCGACCGCGGCATCACGATCGTCGGTCACGAGCACGCCCTTGCCCGCGGCGAGGCCGTCCGCCTTGATCACGTAGGGGGCGCCGTACTCGTCGATGGCGGCGAGCGCCTCGGTCAGGGAGCCCGCACGCGCCGCCCTGCCGGTGGGCACGCCCGCGGCATCCATGATGCGCTTCGCGAAGGTCTTGCTGCCCTCGAGCTGGGCCGCAGCCTTGCCGGGACCGAACACGGCGATGCCGCGCTGGCGCAGCGCGTCGGCAACACCCGCGACGAGCGGGGCCTCCGGGCCGATGACCACGAGCTCGATGTCGTTGTCGAGCGCGTACTGGCTCACGACGTCTGCGCGGGTGGGGTCGAGGGCGACCACCGGCACCACGGCGGCGATGCCCGCGTTGCCGGGAGCGGCGGTGATGTCGTGGCGCTCCGCCTCGCTCAAGAGCGAGGTGATGATGGCGTGCTCGCGCGCACCGGAGCCGAGGACGAGGATTCGCACGTGGTCAACCCTACCGAGCGCGTACCGTGGAGCCATGCCCCCCAAGCGCATCCCCGCCTCCGTCGGCCGGGTGGCGGTGAGCGCCACCGACCGCGACCGCGACACGACGGCGACCGCCGTGCGCTGGCTGCTGCAGGTGCTCGCCGAGTCGGCCGAGGGCAACACGGTCGAGGTGCGGGTGCCGCCGTTCGGCGCCGTGCAGGCGATCGAGGGGCCGCGGCACACGCGCGGCACCCCGCCCAATGTCATCGAGACGGATGCCGCGACCTGGATCGCCCTCGCCACGGGCGAGCTCGCGTGGGCCGACGCCGTCGGCAGCGGCCGCGTCTCGGCGTCCGGCCAGCGCGCGGACCTCACCGCGCACCTGCCCCTCGCGTGGGAGACAATGGAGTCGTGAGCACGCCGACTACCGACCAAGTGACAGTACGCCGCGCCCCCAAGATCCCCGCCTTCATCTTCCTCGGCGCCGTGGTCGGGGTGATCGTCACCCTCGTGCTGACGTCGCTGTTCCCCGCCGACCCCTCCGTCGGCTTCGGCGCGCTGTTCGCCTACTTCGCGCTCTACGGGGTCACGGCCGGTGTCGTGCTCGGCGCGGTCGTGGGCATCATCATCGACCGCGTGTCGAGCCGTCGCGCGAAGACGGTCTCCGTCGAGGTCACGACCGTCGAGGCCAGCGCGTAGGCCCGTCGGTCAACAACTCAGGCTGGGCGAGCGGTTCGGCCGGGGTTGAGCCGTGCGCGCGTACATCCAGCCTGAGTTGTTCACGCGTACGGGGCGGGCCGGACCCGCGACAGCGCGCGCGTCAGCTGAGCTGGTTGCGCTCGACCCAGTCGAGGTACTCCGGGGTCACGGTGCCCGTCACGTAGTCGCCCGTGAAGCAGCTCATGTCGAGCCCCGTGACGTTCGACCCCTCGAGGATCGCCGCCTGCATGTCGGCGACCTCCTGGTAGATCAGGTAGTCGGCGCCCAGCTCGGTTGCGATCTCGGGGATCTTGCGGCCGTGCGCGACGAGCTCGTGCCGTGACGGCATGTTGATGCCGTACACGTGCGGGAAGCGCACGGGCGGCGCCGCCGACGTGAAGGTGACCTTGTTGGCCCCGGCCTCGCGGGCCATTTGCACGATCTCCTTCGAGGTCGTGCCGCGCACGATCGAGTCGTCGACGATGAGGATGTTCTTGCCCTTGAACTCGCTCGACATCGCGTTGAGCTTCTGCTTGACGCTCTTCTTGCGCTCCGCCTGCCCGGGCATGATGAACGTGCGGCCGACGTAGCGGTTCTTGTAGAACCCCTCGCGGTACTCCACGCCGAGCTTCTGCGCGACCTGCATGGCCGCGGGGCGGGAGGAGTCGGGAATCGGCATGACGACGTCGATGTCGCCCATCGGCGTGTACTTGGCGATCGTGTCGGCGAGGCGGTTGCCGAGGCGCAGGCGGGCCTCGTACACCGAGATGCCGTTCATCACCGAGTCGGGGCGGGCGAGGTAGACGTACTCGAACGAGCACGGCAGCAGCACCGGGTTCTTGGCGCACTGGCGGCTGGTCATCTCACCGTCCGTCGTGATGTACACGGCCTCGCCGGGCGCGATATCGCGGACGAGCTCGTAGCCCGCGCTCTCAAGCACGAGCGACTCGGATGCCACGATCCACTCCTCGCCCGTGAATCCGGTCTGGCGGCGCCCCAGCACGAGCGGCCTGATGCCGAAGGGGTCGCGGAATGCCAGCAGGCCGTGGCCCGCGATGAGCGCGATGGCCGCGTACGAGCCCTCGACGCGCTCGTGCAGGCGGGCGATGGCGCCGAACACCTGGTCGGGGTCGAGGTCGGTGCCGGAGATCTGCTCCTGCAGCTCGTTCGCGAGCACATTGACGAGCAGCTCGGTGTCGCTGGAGGTGTTGAGGTGGCGGCGGTCGATGGTGAACAGCTGTGACGTGAGCTCGCGCGTGTTGGTGAGGTTGCCGTTGTGCACGAGGGTGATGCCGTACGGCGCGTTCACGTAGAAGGGCTGCGCCTCCTCCTCGTTCGAGGCATTGCCCTTGGTCGCGTAGCGCACGTGGCCGAGGCCCATGTTGCCGAGCAGGCTGCGCATGTCGCGCGTGCGGTACGCCTCGCGCACCTGGCCCTTGGCCTTCTGCATGTGCAGGGTGCTGCCGTCGGCCGTGGCGATGCCGGTGGAATCCTGGCCGCGGTGCTGCAGCAGCAGGAGCGCGTCATAGACCTGCTGGTTGACGGGCTGGGATGAGACGATGCCGACGATTCCGCACATGCGTGGTCGAGACTCCCGGAGGTTCATGTACCCGCGCGGGTACATGCAAGTTTCTCACACTCGGGCTCCCGGTACGCTGGACGGGTGACCGAAGACACCTCCGCCAGCTATCGCGCCGCGGGGGTCGACACCGCCGCGGGCGACCTCGCCGTCGAGCTCATGAAGGCCGCGGTGTCGAAGACGCACGGGCCCGAGGTGTTCGGGGGAGTGGGCGGGTTCGCCGGGCTGTTCGACGTCTCGTTCCTCAAGGCCTTCGACCGCCCGCTGCTCGCGACCAGCACCGACGGCGTCGGCACGAAGGTCGCCATCGCTCAGGCCCTCGACAAGCACGACACGATCGGCCAGGACCTCGTGGGCATGGTCGTCGACGACATCGTCGTGGTGGGCGCCAAGCCGCTCGTCATGACCGATTACATCGCGTGCGGCAAGGTCGTCCCGGCCCGCATCGCCGACATCGTCGCGGGCATCGCACGCGCGTGCTCGGCGACGGGAACGGCGCTCGTCGGGGGCGAGACCGCCGAGCATCCGGGGCTTCTGGGCCCCGACGACTACGACGTTGCGGGGGCCGCGGTCGGCGCCGTCGAAGCGGCCAACCTGCTCGGCGCACAGCTCGTAAAGGAGGGCGATGTCGTCGTGGCGATGGCGTCGTCGGGCGTGCACAGCAACGGGTTCTCGCTCGTGCGGCACATCCTCACCACGCGCGGCATCAGCTACACCGACACGTCTGCCGAGCTCGGCGGTGTCGTGGGCGAGGTGCTCCTCGAACCGACGCGCCTGTACACGGCACCGCTGCTCGAACTGCTCCCCGCGGGCGGCGTGCACGCCATCAGCCACGTCACCGGCGGCGGCATCGCCGCCAACCTCGCGCGCGTGCTCCCCAAGGGCTCGTGGGTCGAGGTCGAGCGGTCGACCTGGTCGCCGCCGACGGTGTTCCGAGTGCTTTCGGGCTGGGCGGGTTCCACCCTCGAGAGCGCCGAGGGCACCTGGAACCTCGGCATCGGCATGATCGCGGTCGTGGCGCCGGATGCCGCGGCGCGCGTCATCGCGTCGCTGAACGCCTCCGGCATCCCGTCGTGGGAGGCGGGCCGCGTCGCCGTGGGCGCACTGCCGGACGCCCACTTCGAGCAGGGTGCCAAGGGAGTGGACGGCGGCGCCGTGCGCCTTACCGGAAGCTACGCGAGCTAGGCGCTCTTCGACTCGTTCTCGTCGTCGTCCTCGTCGGCAAAGTCGGAATCGGCGTAGACATCCGCGTACTTGTCCACGTAGTCGGGCTCGACGGAACCGGCGAACTCAGGCCACTTCTCGAGGTCCTCGGCGAGCCGCGGGTCGCCGGCGGGGGTGGTGCCGAGCTCCTTGGCGAGCGCACCGTAGTTGGTGTCGGGGCTGAAGTACTTGAGGTCGCGAGCGACCTTCGTGTGCTTCGCCTTTTGACGGCCGCGTCCCATGCGAGACCCCCTCAGATGTCTGGCCCGAAGCTCCCGGTGCAGTCAGGGAACGAGCGAACAGGGTTAGGTAGAAAACTAGCGAGCAGTTTAGCATGTGCGCCCTGCCGGACCTTGGCCGTTCTCAACGGTCGGCCCCGCAGGCGGGTAACGTTGACGGGTGGCAACCGCGAACACCGACACCTCCGTTGTCGTGATCGGCGCGGGCCAGGCGGGCCTCTCGGTCTCGTACTACCTCAAGCGCCTCGGGCTCGACCCCGGAAACGACTTCGTCGTGCTCGATCGCGGCCCCGGCACGGGCGGTGCCTGGCAGTTCCGCTGGGAGGCACTGCGCATCGGCTCGGCCCACCGCATCAACGACCTCCCCGGCCTCGACGAGCTCGGGCTGAGCTTCGAGACCGCCGATCGGCACGCTCCGGCGAAGGATGTCGTCGCCGAGTACTACCGGCAGTACGAGCAGCACTTCGGTCTGCAGGTCGTGCGCCCCGCCGACGTCACCTCGGTCGAGAACTGGGGCACCGACCTCATGGTCAACTTCACCCTCGACGGCGATGAGAAGGAAGTCTCGACGGTCACGGTCGTGAATGCGACCGGCACGTGGGGCGCGCCGTTCATCCCGTGGTACCCGGGTCTCAAGTCGTTCACCGGCCAGCACCTGCACACGGGGGAGTACAAGTCGGCGGCCGACTTCGCGGGCAAGAGCGTGGTCGTCGTGGGCGGCGGAACCTCGGCAATCG
>CAIXMB010000143.1 GCA_903920435.1 uncultured Actinomycetes bacterium | reverse complement strand
CGGGTTGAGTAGGGCGCTCTGGCGCGCGTATCGAAACCGTCGGCGAGGTTTCGATACGGCCGCGGGCGGCCTACTCAACCCGCCGGGTTTCGATACGGCCGCGGGCGGCCTACTCAACCCGCCTCGCTCAGGCCTCGCCGCGGCCCCACGTCGTGTTGAGGTGCGACTGCGAGTCGCGCGTCTGGTCGAGAACGCCGCCGACGGCGTAGTAGCGCTGCCCGGCGACGAGCAGCTCCTCCGCCGGGAACTTCGTGATGACCTCGCACCCGTCGGCGGTCACGACGAGCTCCTCCTCGATGTGCGCAGCGCCCCAGCCGTCCTTCGACGGCCAGTAGGTCTCGAGGGCGAAGACCATGCCCTCCTTGAGCTCCTCGGGGTGGTCGAGCGAGACGAGGCGCGAGAAGATCGGCTTCTCCCAGATGGAGAGGCCGACGCCGTGCCCGTACTGCAGGGCGAACGCGGCCTCCTCGTCCTCGAAGCCGAACTCCTGGGCGGTCGGCCACACCTTCACGATGTCGGCGGTCGTCGCGCCCGGCTTCACCAGGGCGATGGCGCGGTCCATGTACTCCCGGGCGCGAGTGTAGGCATCGCGCTGGGCGCTCGACGCCGAGCCGACCGCGAAGGTGCGGTAGTAGCACGTGCGGTAGCCGTTGAAGCTGTGCAGGATGTCGAAGAACGCGGGGTCGCCGGGCCGGATGAGGCGGTCGGAGAAGACGTGCGGATGCGGCGAGCACCGCTCGCCCGAGATCGCGTTCACGCCCTCGACGTACTCCGAGCCGAGGTCGTACAGGGTCTTGGCCACGACCCCGACCGCCTCGTTCTCGCGGACGCCGGGGCGAAGGAAGCGGTACAGCTCGTCGTAGGCCGCATCGACCATCGACGCCGCCTGGGTGAGGAGCCGGATCTCGTCGTGGGTCTTGATGCGGCGCGCCTCCATGAACACCTGCTGGCCGTCGACGACCTCGATGCCCAGCTTCTGAAGCGCGAACAGGATGGGCAGCTCGATCACGTCGACGCCCAGCGGCTGGTCGGCGACACCGAACTTGTCGAGCTCGCGCTTGATCTTCGCGGCCACCTTGTCAGCGATCTCCGCGTCGGGCGTGAACGCGCCGCGCAGGGTCGAGATACCGGCGCGTGCGCCGCTCTCGAGCCGGGGTCGCGTCGTGCCCTCGTGCGGCGCGCTCGGGTCGGCGTCCATCTCCGCGGTGGTGCGGTCGAGCCACGGGTTGTAGAGCTTGTGGTGCTTCGCGGCCGATCCGAAGTCCCATGAGATGGGGTCGGTGTTGCGCGTGAGCAGGCTGAACCTGATGAGCTTGTCCATCGCCCACGTGCCGATGTGGGTGGAGGTCATGTACCGGATGTTCGAGAAGTCGAACGCGAGCAACGACCCGAGGCTCGAGATCTCGAGCTCCGCCTTGAGGCGGGCGAGGCGCTCGGAGCGCAGCCGGTCGAAGTCGACGCGGGCCTCCCAATCGACAGCGTTCGTGCCCGTCGTGCCGGTGCTCTTCATCGAGTCCTCCTCTTGCCGGGCATCCCCGTGCCGTTCAGTCGTGCAGAAGCAATGTTTAGCATAGGTTAACACCCGGGTCCAGAGCCGCGCCATCCCGGTGCCCCGGGCCTACCTCGTGGTGATGGTAATGTCGCCACGTCGCGGGAACTGGAGGACGGATGACGGCGGACATCGGCTCTCGCCTTCGCGAGGCCCGCTTGCAGCAGGGCCTCAGCCTGCGCAGCGTCGCCCAGGCGCTCGGCGTCTCGGCCTCACTCATCTCGCAGGTGGAGACCGGCAAGACCCAGCCCTCGGTGTCGACCCTGTACGCGCTCGTCACCCACCTCGGCATCTCCATCGACGACGTCATGGGCACTCCGGCACGCGCCGTGCCCGAGGGGCCGGATGCCGCGGCCCTCCCCTCGTACGCGAGCGGCCCGCCCGTACAGCGCGCGGCGGACAACCCCGTGCTCGAGATGGAGAACGGGGTGCGCTGGGAGCGCCTGGCCGGTGAGACCGGGCCCGCCGACGGTATTCTCGTGAGCTACGACCCCGGGGCATCCAGCTCGATCGAGGGCAAGCTCATGCGGCACGCGGGCATCGAATACGCGTACATCATCGAGGGCCGGCTCACCCTGCAGCTCGACTTCGACACCTACGTGCTCGAGCCGGGTGACTCGATGTACTTCGACTCGGTACGCCCCCACCTGTACTCCAACAACGGCGATGTCGTCGCCCGCGGCGTGTGGTTCGTGTTCGGCCGGCGCCAGCAGAACTCCGTGATGCCCACGGCGCCCGGCACCGACGCCCGCGGGGCCGGCGTGCCGCTCTCGTCGGCGGTCGACGTGCTGCGCGCCATGGACGACCTGTAGAGCCTGACTCTCCTTCCGCGAGGTCGTGCCCTTCGGCGCGCGCGCTTTGAAGCTTCTCTGGACACTTGTTTCATTGCTGGTGCACGGTGTGTATAGTCACACTGAAAAGCACCAGCCGGGATCGGAGTCGACTCCCGGTAAGCCAGCGGTTTCAAAGGAGAAATCACCATGAGGCAATCACGGTCGGCGAAGCTCATTCGCCCCTTCGCAATCGGGGCGATCGCCACCACGGCTCTCGCTCTCGCAGCCTGCTCCACCCCGGCCCCCGCCGGAACCGACGCTCCCTCCGAGGAGCCGCTCCAGATCGCGTACATCTCGTTCGCGGTCGCCAACACCTATGACGAGCCGATGCTCGCCGAGGCCCAGAAGGTCGCCGACGCCAACAACGCCGTTCTCACGGTTCTCGACGGCAACCTCGACCCGAACCTGCAGGTCACCCTCATCCAGGACGCGATCGCATCCGGCCAGTACGACGGCATCATCACGCAGCCGATCTACGGCCCGGCCATCGTCGACGTCACGAAGCAGGCGATCGACGCCGGCATCACCGTCGTCAACATCGACCAGATCCTCGGCGACGACTTCACCACCGGCAAGACCCAGGTCGACGGCCTCGCCGCGAACGTCGTCTTCGTGCCCTCCGAGCTCGGCAAGAAGTTCGGTGAGCAGACGGTCGCCGCCTGCGCGTCGATGAACCTCGACCCGTGCAACGTCGCCTACCTGCACGACGTGAAGGCCTCCGCCGTCGGCGTCGCACTGTGGGATGGCTTCCAGGCCGCCACCAAGGGCAGCCCGGTCACCGTTGTCGCGGAGGGTGAGACGTTCTACAACCCCGCCGCCGCGCAGACCGCGGTGAGCGACATCCTCACCGCCAACCCGAACGTCAACCTCATCGCCACCTCCGACCAGGGCCTGCAGGGTGCTGTTCAGGCCATCGAGGCCGCCGGTAAGAACGTGAGCGACTTCCTGATGGTCGGCTACGGTGGCTCCGCATGGGGCCAGGGCAAGGTCGCTGACGGCACCGTGTTCGCCGACGTCGTGCAGGCGCCCGCCACCACCGGTCGCCTCGGCATGGAGGCGATGATCGACGCACTCCGCAACAAGAACAACCAGGGAGACGTCGACCCGTTCGCCGACTTCCCGAACAACGGCGTCATGACCAAGGACACCGCGAGCAAGTTCACCGGCGAGTGGGCCGGCTGATCTTGCCTGACTCAGTAGTCACCGGCACCCCGCAGCTCCTCGTCGAGCTGCGGGGTGTCGGCAAGTCTTTCGGCGGCATCCCCGTGCTCACCGACATCGACCTGCGGCTGGAGCCCGGCTCGGTGCACGCCCTCGTGGGCGAGAACGGCGCGGGCAAGTCGACGCTCAGCAAGATCATCGCCGGCCTCTACACGTCTGACACGGGCGAGCTGCTCGTCAACGGCGAGGAGCAGCGCTTCACGAGCCCGCGCGAAGCCCTCGACCGCGGCATCGCGACCATCGCGCAGGAGCTCGCGCTCGTGCCCGCGCTGTCGGTCGCCGAGAACGTCTTCCTCGGCCGCGAGCCCCGCACCCTCGGCTGGATCGGCCGCCGCACCCTCCGCAGCGAGTTCCTCGACCTCGCTCGCCAGACCGGCTTCGACCTCGACCCCGACGTGCCCGTGGGCTCCCTGCGTACCGCCGACCAGCAGAAGGTCGAGATCCTCCGCGCCCTCGCGCGCGGCGCGTCCCTCATCATCATGGACGAGCCCACGGCCGCCCTCGCCGGCCACGACACGCAGCTCCTGCATGACGTGGTGCGACAGCTCGCGGCATCCGGTCACACCGTCCTTCTCATCTCGCACTACCTCGGCGAAGTGCTCGAGCTGTGCGACACAGTGACGATCCTGCGCGATGGGCGCCTCATCCGTACCGCGCCCGCGGCCGACGAGACCGAGGCGACCCTCATCGAAGGGATGCTCGGCCGAACGCTCGGCTCGGTGTTCCCGGAGAAGCCCGCTGCCCCGACCGACGCCCGTGAGGTGCTCGTCGTGCGCGACCTGGTGGCGCCCGGGGTGAACGGGGTCTCGCTCACCATCCGTGCGGGCGAGATCGTCGGCCTCGCGGGCCTCGTCGGCGCGGGGCGCAGCGAGATCGCGCACGCGATCTTCGGCGCGGTACCCCGCACGGGCACCGTTGAGATCGACGGCGCAGCGTGCGGCACCTCCATTCCGGCGGCGCTCGACAGCGGCATCTTCCTCATCCCGGAGTCGCGCAAGGAGCAGGGCCTCGTGCTCGGCCGCCCGATCCGGCAGAACGTCACGCTCTCGAACCTCGCCCAGGTCGCCGCGGGCAACTGGGTGTCGCCCGCGCGCGAGCGGCGTGCGGCTCGCGACATGCTCGAGCGCGTGACCGTCGCGGGCGACGACCGCCGCGACGTCTCGGCACTCTCGGGCGGCAACCAGCAGAAAGTGCTGTTCGCACGCGCGCTGCAGCGCACGCGCAAGCTGCTCATCGCCGACGAGCCGACGCGCGGCGTCGACGTCGGGTCGCGCCGCGCCATCTACGACCTCATCGTCGAGCAGGCGGCCCAGGGCATCGGCGTGCTCGTCATCTCGTCGGACGTCGAGGAGGTGCTCGGTCTCGCGCACCGCATCCTCGTCATCCGGGGCGGGCGGGTGGTCGCCGAGCTCACCGGCGACGACCTCACCGAGGAGAAAGTCATCACCGCGGCCTTCGCGGATCCGATCACGAGCGGGAGCATATGAGCACGCCAGTCCAGACCCAGCCCACCCCCACGCTCGCGCGCCGGATCCCGTGGCGGTCCCTCGCGATCGTGGTGCCCTTCCTCGCGGTGTTCATCGCGCTGTCGGTCGGCAGCCCCGCGTTCCTGAGCTTCCAGAACGTCGGCAACGTGCTCGACCGCCAGTCGGGCATCCTCATCGTGGCGGCGGCGAGCACGCTCGTCATCATCGCGGGCGGCATCGACCTCTCCATCGGCGCGACCTACATGTTCACGGCCGTGATCTGCGGCACGCTCATCGTCAAGGTCGGCGGGGTGCCCGGCGTCATCCTCGGCATCACCGTCGGGGTGCTCGCGGGGCTGCTCGTCGGCATCGTGAACGGCCTCATCAGCACGTACCTCAAGGTGAATCCGCTCATCGCCACGCTCGCGATGAGCTTCATCATCCTCGGGGCGACGAAGCTCGTGTCGCAGTTCGGCAAGCAGGGGGTCGGCCAGATCCGTGTCGACTTCCCCGAGTTCCGGTGGCTCGCGACGACGAAGCCGCTCGGGGTGTCGCTACCCACATGGATCGCCTTCGTGGTGCTCGTGATCCTCGGCGTCGTGCTGTGGCGCACGACGTTCGGGCGCTACGTGTACGCCGCGGGCGGCAACTCCGAGGCGGCCCGGCTCGCGGGCATCCGTGTCGGCTTCGTGCGCATCTCGACCTTCGCGCTCGCGGGCCTCGCGGCCGGCATGGCGGGAGTCATCGACCTCGCCCGCACGCCCTCCGTGCCCGAGAACGACGCGATAGCGACGACGCTCACCTTCACGGTGCTCGCGGGAATCGTGGTCGGCGGCACCTCGATCCTGGGCGGCGAGGGGGCGATCTGGCGCACGGTGCTGGGCATCCTCTTCATCGCGATGCTCTACAACGGGTTCACGCTGCTGCGTATCGACCCGCTGTTCCAGGGCATCGCGCTGGGCGTCATCATCCTGCTCGCCGTCGGGTTCGACGCGTGGTCGAAGCTGCGGCGGCGCTGACCTGACTGCCACCGCCACCGACACCACCGGCTGGGCCGCGCGCGTTGCGGCCATGGCCGTCATCGCCGCCGTCGGTGTGTCGATCATCTACGTGCCGCAGCCGATCCAGACGCTCGCCGCGCAGGAGCTCGGTGTGCCGCTCGAGCAGTCGTCGAGCGCAACGGTTGCGGTGCAGGCGGGTTATGCGATCGGGGTCGTGTTCCTCGTCTCGCTCGGTGACCGGCTGATCCCGCGGGTGCAGGTCTCCGTACAGCTCGCGGCGACCGCGGCGGCGATCCTCATTGCCGCACTCGCGCGCGACTTCGCGCTGTTCACCGCCATGATGTTCGTGGCCGGGGCCGCGGCGACGATCGGGCAGATCCTCGTCTCCGCTGCGCTGCGCCTCGCTCCGCCCGCCGTGCGCGCCCGCACCGCCGCCGTGCTCGTGGGCTCGCTGCTGATCGGGCTGTTCGGCGTGCGCACCCTGCTCGGCCTCTTCGCCGATGCGCTGGGCTGGCGCACGGTGCTCGTCGGGGCCGCCGTGCTCGTACTGGCGTGCATCCCGCTCACGGTGGGGTTCGCGCCGCGCTCGCGGCCGCCCGGCTCGGCGGGCTACCTCGCGATCCTCGCCTCGATCCCCCGGATCGTCGCCGGCTCGGGCACCCTGCGGCTGCTGACCGTCACGCACGCGCTCGCCTTCTCGGCGTTCATCTCCGTGTGGTCGATGGTCACCCTCTACGGCGTGACCGAGCTCGGCCTCACCGTGGCGCAGACCGCCGCGATCGGCCTCGCCGGGCTCGTCGGCGGCGCGGCGACGGTCGCCTCCGCCCGCGTACAGCCAAGGATCGGCACGCGCCTGGCCCTGCCGCTCTCGCTCGCCGCGCTCGTGCTGGGCGCCGGCGGGATCGCCCTGTTCAGCCACTCGGTCGCCGTGGTGCTCGCGGGGCTGTTCATGGTCTCGTTCGGCATGAGCAGCTCGCAGGTCTCCAGCCAGGCGAATGCTCTCGCCTCCGTCGACCCCGCCGAGTCCGGCCGCGCCAACACGGTGTTCATGGCCACCACCTTCATCGCGAGCTCGGGCGCCACCGCCCTCGCCGTCGTGGTGATGCGCTCGTGGGACTATGCCGGCGTCGGAGTGCTCTCACTCGCGCTCGGGGCGGCGTCGCTCGCCGTGGCCCTGGTGGCGTCGCGGCGCTGACGGCCGGACACGTCAGGTGATGCGCCACCCGCGGTCGACGTAGAGGTTGGTCGCCGAGACGCCGCGGTTGTCGAGCAGGAAGCGGGTGGCCCCCACCACGTCCTCCATGGTCGCGAGCTCGCCGCCGGGTGTGCGGGACTGGTAGCCCGACAGCACGCCCTCGGGCTTCGACGCCCAGAACGGGCTGTTGCCGATGATGCCCGGATGCACGGCGTTGACCCGGATCGGGGAGAGCTCGTGCGCGAGCGTGGTGACGAGCCCCTCGACGCCGCCGTTGATGGTCGACACCGTCGTGGAGCCGGGGTAAGGGGCATCCTTCGCCCGCCCGCCGAAGAGCACGATGCCCGTGTCGACGCTCGGCTCCAGCCGGTCGAGCAGGGTGTGCACTGTCTCGGTGTAGCCCACGAGCTTGAGGGTCACGAGGCGCACGGCGCGCTCGATGCTGTAGTCGCGCACGGTGTTGGCGTCGCGCTCGATCGCCGCCAGCACGAGGCCGTTGATCGGCCCGACGCTCGCGAGGCTCGCGGCTATCGACTGGGGTTCCGAGATGTCGACGGCGAGCCCGGTGGCGCTGTCGCCCAGGGTCGCGGCGATCGCCTCGGCGTTCGCCTGGTCGCGGCCGGTGAGCACGACGTGCTCACCGCGGGCGACGGCGTCCTTGGCGATCTCGAGCCCGATGCCGCTCGTGCCGCCGATGATGACTATGGTGCGGGTCAACTCTGATCCTCCAGCTTGTCGGTGAGATAGTTCCAGTCCCGGGCGAACCGGTACGCGTGGCGTGCGGGCATCTGGGGCGACTGCGTCTCGAGCCAGCGCACCGGAGCTCCCGTCGCGGCGAACGAGTGCACGCAGCCGACGCCGGCCCAGGCGATGTCACCGGGCTTCAGGCGGAACGCCTGCCCGTCGAATGTCGCATCGACCTCGCCGTCGACGATGAGGTACGCCTCCTCGAGCGGGTGGTCGTGCGGTCCGGCAACGCCGTCGGGCTCGTACTGCACCATGAACATGGTCGAGAGCACCGAGCCGAGGTCGGAGTCGACCATCATCTTGAGCGAGATGCCGCTGTACACGAGCAGCGCCGTGCGCATGCTCGCGGACTGGGCGAGGTTCTTCTGCGACTGGGCGGCCGGATTCATCTGCTGCGCAGTGATGGCCCCGAAGGAGCGGGTGCGAGGGTCACGGGCATCCACCCGCACGGGGTCGCCGCCCGCGATCTCGGGAACGCGGTACGTGTCGTGCCCGTGCGCGGCGCGAGGCACCGGGCTGTAGATGTCCGACCACACGGCTTCGACATCGCCCGTGCCGTGCCACGAGTGCGGCACGCCGATCGGGATGACGCCGTAGTCGCCGGCGACGAGCTCGACCGTCGCCTCGGGGGTGACGAGGATGACGGTGCCCTCGAGCACGTGGAAGCTCTCCTCGAACGAGTGCACGTGCGTGGGTACCGATCCGGTCGGCTGCAGCCGGGAGATGCCGAAGCCCGTGTGCACGGAGCCGTCGTCCTCGGTGACCGCGGCCCAGCGCGTGAGACCCTCGGATCCGGGTGCCAGGGCCCCGGGGTCGCCGTACTGCGCCTCAGCTGCAGTCCGCACGACAAATCGCGCACTCATTCGGAACTCCTCCGGACGTCATCGTTCATTGGTACTGAACGCAAGCTAAGCGGAGCGCGCGCTTTCCGTCAAGCCGAACGGGCGCCAACCCAAAGTGGCACTGGACAGAACGTGCAGCGTTGCTTAACCTGTATCCAGCCTGACCGCACCATCAAGGAGGATGAGCGTCACAATGCCCGGTACCCCCACCACCCCCAAGCCCGGCCAACCCATCGTGTTCCGCAACGGGATCGTCCTGACGATGGATGACTCCCACACGGTCCTGCCGAACGGCGACGTCCTCGTCGTCGACGGGAAGATCGCCGAGGTCGGCGTCGCGCTCGCTGTGCCCGACAACACCTTCGAGATCGACGCGAAGGGCGGCATCGTCATGCCGGGCATGGTCGACACCCACCGCCACATGTGGCAGACGGCCATGCGCGCCTACGGCGCCGACTGGACGCTCACGCAGTACTTCGTCTGGTACTACCTCCAGCACGGAATGAAGTTCCGCCCGCAGGACTACGCGGCCGGCAACCTCATCTCCGCGCTCGACGCCGTCGAGTCCGGTGTCACGACGAGCGTCGACTGGTCGCACGGCCTGCGCACCCCGGAGCACGGCGAGGCGGCGTTCGACGCCCTCGTGAACTCCCCCGGCCGCTTCATCTTCGCCTACGGCAACATCCACCAGTCGCCGTGGGAGTGGACCGCCGACTCCGCCGTGCAGTCGATCCTGACCAAGTCGCGGGATGACTCGCGCATGTTCGGCACGCAGATCGCGTTCGACGTTCCGAACCAGGACAACCAGTTCCCCGAGCTCGCGGCGTACCGCGTGGCGAAGGAGCTCGGCCTCCGCGTCACCACGCACGCGGGTGTCTGGGGAGCAACCAACGACTGGGGCATCCGTAACGCCTACGACGCCGGGGTCATGGAGGAGGGGTTCACGTACGTGCACGCCGCCTCGCTCTCGGAGGACTCGTACCTGAAGATCGCGGCGACGGGCGGCAACGTCTCGCTCGCCACCGAGTCGGAGGACACCTGCGGCCAGGGCTACCCGCCCGTGCACCAGCTGCGCAAGTACGGCATCCCCGCGTCGCTCTCGGTCGACACGAGCGTGTGGTTCAGCGCCGACCTGTTCTCGGCGATGCGCGCCACGGTCAACGCCGACCGCGCTCTCGAGCACTACCACGCGCACCAGCTCGACCCCGCAGAGACCATCACCCACGTGAAGCTGCGTGCCGAGGAGGTCGTGCACATGGCGACCCGCGGCGGCGCGAAGGCCATCGGCAAGGACGACCAGATCGGCTCGCTCGAGAAGGGCAAGCTCGCCGACGTCGTGCTCCTCAAGAACGAGGACTCGCCCAGCTGGGCACCGCTCATCAACCCGTGGGGCCAGGTCGTCTACCAGGCCCAGCGCGGCGACGTGCACACCGTGCTCGTCGGCGGCGAGGTCGTCAAGGCCGAGGGCAAGGTCGTCGCCGGCGACCTCAAGGGCGTCAAGGCGAAGCTCGACGACACCGTGGCCTACCTCGAGCGCGAGGTCGGCGACGACTGGAAGGCCGGGCAGTTCCCCGAGATCCCCGAGTCCGAGGTGCTGTTCAACCCGTACCAGTACAAGAAGTAGCATCTGGTCTCGGCTCCGCTCGACCACCGGTGGTCGAGCGGAGTCGAGACCTACTTCTTCGCCGCGGCCCGCAGCTTCGAGATCTCGTACAGCGTCACGCTCGCCGCGATGCCCGCGTTCAGCGACTCGGTGGAGGCGCTGATCGGGATCGACACGACGGCGTCGCAGTTCTCCGTCACCAGGCGCGAGAGGCCCTTGCCCTCGCTGCCGACGACCACGAGCACCGGCTCCTTCGCGAGCTTGAGGTCGGGCAGCTGGGTGTCTCCCCCGCCGTCGAGCCCGAGCACGAAGACGCCGCGCTTCTTGAAGTCCTTGATGGTCTGGTTGAGGTTGCCCGCCATCGCCACGGGCGTGCGCGCCGCGGCACCCGCTGAGGTCTTCCACGCCGAGGCGGTGAGGCCCACCGATCGCCGCTGGGGAACGATGACACCCTGCCCGCCGAACGCGGCAACCGACCGGATGATCGCCCCGAGGTTGCGCGGATCGGTGATGCCGTCCAGCGCGACGAACAGGGGCACCTGCCCGCGCGAGATGGTCTTGTCCAGCAGCTCCATCGGGTGCGCGTACTCGTACGGCGGCACCTTGAGCGCGACGCCCTGGTGCACCGAGTCGAAGCCGGCGAGGCGGTCGAGCTCGGGGCGCATGACCTCGAGCACGGGAACGCCGCGGCCGTTCGCGATCGAGAGGATCTCCTTGACGCGGTCGTCGAACTCGATGCGCGACGCCATGTAGAGCGTCGTCACCGGGATCTTCGCGCGCAGGGCCTCGAGCACGGAGTTGCGGCCGGTCACCATCTCCGACTCGTCTGAGCTCTTCGGCCCCGACGGTCGGGCCTGGCGAGACCGACCCTCTGTGGTCTCGGGCTTCTTGCCAGTGCGCTTGCCGCCGGCCGCCTCGAAGCGCTCCGCGGCCGCCTTGCGCTTGCCTGCGGGGTGGTACGGGCGGTCCTCCGCCTTGGGCGTGGGCTTCTTGCCCTCAAGTGCCTGGCGGCCTTGGCCGCCCGAGCCGACCTGCGGCCCCTTGCGCGACTTGCGCACTGCCCCTGCGCGGGGCTTGTTGCCTGACGATTTCATCCGATGCTCCAATGGGATCCGTTGGGACCGTCTTCGACGGCGATGCCCGCAGCGGCAAGTTCATCACGGATCCTGTCGGCCGCTGCGAAATCCTTTGCCGCACGTGCGGCGTTCCGGTCGGCGATGAGCGTCTCGACCAGCTGCGCGAGCGCACGGTCGGCGGGCGCCGAGTCTGCCTTCCACTGCGGCGAGAGCGGGTTGATGCCCAGCACCTCGCTCATCGCGAGCACCTCACCGCGCGCGGATGCCACCGCCGCAAGGTCGCCGTTGTCGAGCGCCGCGTTGCCGGCGCGCACGGTCTCGTGCAGCACGGCGAGCGCCTGGGGCACACCGAGGTCGTCGTCCATCGCGGCGCCGAACGCCTACGGAACGATCTCGACCCCGCTCCCGGCGAACCGCGTGCCGTCCAGCCGCCGCCCGGCACGGGTGAGGAACACCTCGATGCGCTCGAGCGCCGCCTCGGCCTCGACGAGCGAGCCCTCGTGGTAGTCGATGGTGGAGCGGTAGTGGGCAGCACCGAGGAAGTAGCGCACGACGATCGGCCGTGCGAGTTCGAGGAACTCGGCCGCGAAGATCGAGTTGCCGAGCGACTTCGACATCTTCTGGCCCTCGACGTTCACGAGCCCGTTGTGCACCCAGTAGGTGGCGAACGGGTCGCCAGCAGCCGTCGACTGCGCGATCTCGTTCTCGTGGTGCGGGAAGCGCAGGTCGAGTCCGCCGCCGTGGATGTCGAAGGCCGGCCCGAGGTAGCGGCGCGACATGGCGGAGCACTCGATGTGCCAGCCGGGGCGGCCCTCGCCCCAGGGCGAGTGCCACGAGGCATCCGTGGGCTCGTCGTCTTTGCGGCCCTTCCAGAGCGCGAAGTCCTGCGGGGCGCGCTTGCCGCGCGGGTCGGCGTCGCCCGCGGCCACCATGTCTGCGGGCTTCTGGTGCGTGAGCTCGCCGTAGGCGGGCCACGACGCCGTGTCGAAGTAGACGTCGCCCGCGGCCGCGTAGGCGTGACCGGAGTCGATGAGGCGCTGGATGATCTCCTGCATCTGCGGGATGCTCGCCGTCGCGCGCGGCTCGTACGTCGGCGGCAGGATGCCCAGGCGCGAGTACCCCGCCGTGAACTCGAGCTCGACCCGGTAGGCGAGCGCCCACCACGGGTCGTGCTCCGACGCGTTCACGAGGATCTTGTCGTCGATGTCGGTGACGTTGCGCACGAGGGTCACGTCGTAGCCGCGGTAGGTGAACCAGCGGCGCCACAGGTCGTAGACGAGCGCCGAGCGCAGGTGGCCGATGTGCGGGCTCGACTGCACGGTGGGTCCGCAGACGTACATGCCGACCTTGCCCTCTTCGAGAGGGACGAAGTCGGCCTCGGCCTGGGCCTTTGTGTCGTAGAGCCGTACTGTCACCGGGCAAGTTTACCGGCGCCGCGAGTTTCCGCGGTTCTCGGGCGTCCGGCGCCCTTCCGCGCGCCCTCGACCGCACGGCGCCGTCGCGGGAGGGCCCGGAGGGGACTACGCCGTGCGCTGCACCAGGGCCGTCGCGATGACGGCGACGCCCTCGGCCCGGCCGGTGAACCCGAGGCCGTCGGAGGTCGTTGCGGAGACGCTCACGGGCGCCCCCACGAGGGAGGTCAGGTGGCTCTCGAGCTCGGTGCGGCGGGCGCCGAGGCGCGGGTGCTTGGCGATGAGCTGCACGGCGACGTTGCCGACCGTCCAGCCCGCACCCGAGACGAGGGCGACCGTCTCGCCGAGGAACACGTCGCCGTGCGCACCGGCGAAGCGGGGGTCATCCGTGCCGAAGCGGCCGCCGATGTCGCCGAGCCCGGCGGCGGAGAGCAGGGCGTCGCAGATCGCGTGGCACAGCGCGTCGCCGTCGGAGTGGCCGGCGAGACCGACCTCGTCGGGCCAGTACAGGCCCCCGAGCCACAGCGGCTGCGCGGCGTCGTACGCGTGCACGTCGATGCCCACACCGGTGCGGATCGAGCTCGTGATGCCGAGAACGTTCTCGGCGCGGGCGAGATCCCACGGGGTCGTGATCTTGAACGCGCGCGCCTCGCCCTCGACCACCTGCACGGTGTGGCCCGCGGAGGAGAACAGGGCGGCGTCGTCGGTGAACTCCTGCGATGCCTGCGCGTAGGCGGCGGCGAGCGCCGCGCGCGGGAAGCCCTGCGGCGTCTGCACGTGCACGAGGGCGCTGCGGTCCACGGTCTCGAGCACGGCGGTGCCGGCGACGCGCTTGATGGTGTCGGCGACGGGCAGGCTCGGGATGATCCCCGTGCCGGATGCCACGACCGCCCGCGTCACGCGGTCGAACAGGGCGCTCGGGGTGAGCGCCCGCGCGGCGTCGTGCACGAGCACCACCTCGACGGAGTCGTCGAGCGCCGCGAGGCCGTTCGCCACGGAATCCTGCCGCGTCGCGCCGCCCACGACCACCGACACCGAGCCGGATGCCGCGCCCGCAGCCCGCGCGGAGATGGAGCGTGCCGCGGCCAGGTGCGACGCGGGGGCCACGACCACGACCTGCGCGGGTTCGATCGAGCCGAACACGTTCGCGAGGGCGCGCTCGAGGATCGGAACGCCGCGCAGTTCGACGAACGCCTTGGGCTGGCCCGCGCCGAGGCGCGCGCCACTGCCCGCGGCGACGACGATGATGCCGATCATCGCTGGTTGAGCCTGTCGAAACCGACTAAGACGCCAGAACCTCGTCGAGCACGGTGGAAGCCTTCTCCTCGTCCGTCTTCTCTGCGAGCGCGAGCTCGGAGATCAGGATCTGGCGGGCCTTCGCGAGCATGCGCTTCTCGCCGGCCGAGAGGCCGCGGTCCTGGTCGCGGCGCCACAGGTCGCGCACGACCTCGGACACCTTGATGACGTCGCCGGACGCGAGCTTCTCGAGGTTCGCCTTGTAGCGGCGGCTCCAGTTAGTGGGCTCCTCGGTGAAGGGGGCGCGCAGCACCTCGAAGACCTTGTCCAGGCCCTCCTTGCCGATGACGTCGCGAACGCCGACGAGGTCGACATTCTCAGCCGGAACCTCGATGGTGAGATCGCCCTGCGTCACGTTCAGTTTGAGGTACAGCTTCTCCTCACCCTTGATGATGCGCTTCTTCACTTCAGTGATCGTGGCAGCACCGTGGTGCGGGTAAACAACAGTCTCGCCGACCTCAAACAACATGGAGGGGGTCCTTTCGAAGACACCTAGTTTATCACAGGCAGTTCAAGGTTAGGGTGGCCTTACTTGGGGCCCGCCCGCGGGTTGAGTAGCGCGCTCTGACGCGCGTATCGAAACCCGGTTTCGATACGGCTCCAGGCGGCCTACTCAACCAGCGGAGGCCGGTAAGCTGAACCCTGTGATAGCTCGCTCAGTCGCCGCCCGAGCCGCGGCATCCGTTGTCCTGGCCGGTGCCCTGCTCGTCGGGACCACCGGATGCACCTTCGTCGCCACGCAGGCGACGCTCATCCAGTACGACCCGAGCGACGGTGTCGGCGTCGACGTCGGCAACGTGCAGGTGCGCAACGCGATCGCCCTGATCAACTCCGACGGCCGCGCAGTGAGCCTCATGATCACCCTCGTGAACTCGGGCACGCGCACCGCGAACGTGAACCTGCAGTACCAGTCGGGTGGCGAGAAGACGACGACCACGAAGTCGGTCAACCCCGGCAAGGTCGCCAGCTACGGCACCACGACCGATGACACGCAGATCATCATCCTGAACCCGGGCGTCAAGGCCGGCGAGCTGTTCCCCGTGTACATCCAGTACGGAGACCGCGAGGGCAAGGAACTCATGGTTCCCGTGCTGAACGCCGACGCTCACCCCGAGTACGCCGACCTGCTGCCGCCGGAGATCGAGCGCTAGGAAGTCACGCCGGTTGAGTAGGCCGCCTGCGGCCGTATCGAAACCAGCTCGACAGGGGTTTCGATACGCGCGCTAGAGCGCGCACTCAACCTGCTCACGCCTCGAAGCGGTACCCCAGCCCGCGCACCGTCACGAGCATGACGGGCTCTGACGGGCTCTTCTCGATCTTCGACCGGATGCGCTTGATGTGCACGTCGAGGGTCTTGGTGTCGCCGAAGTAGTCGACCCCCCAGACCCGGTCGATCAGCTGCCCGCGCGTGAGCACGCGCCCGGCGTTGCGCAACAGCAGCTCGAGCAGCTCGAACTCTTTGAGCGGCATGGCGACCGCGGCACCGTCCACGGTCACCGTGTGGCGCTCGACGTCCATGCGCACGCTGCCGGCCTCGAGGATCGCCTCGTCGTCGTCATCCGTCTCGACGCGGCGGCGCAGCACGGCCCGCATGCGCGCGAGCAGCTCGCGGGTGGAGTACGGCTTCGTGACGTAGTCGTCGGCCCCGAGCTCCAGCCCCACGACGATGTCGACCTCACTGTCTTTCGCGGTGAGCATGATGATCGGCACGTTCGATCGCGTGCGGATCTCGCGGCACACCTCGGTGCCGGGCAGGCCCGGCAGCATGAGGTCGAGCAGCACGAGGTCTGCGCCGCTGCGGTCGAACTCGGCGATCGCCGTGGGCCCGTCGGCCGCGATGGTCGTCTCATAGCCTTCACGCCCCAGCAGGAAGGCAAGTGGCTCACTGAGGGAGGGCTCGTCTTCGACGATGAGGATGCGGGTCATGATGATTGTGCTCCCAATGATGCGGCCGCCGCGTGTGATGCCTCGGGCAGCCTGATGGTGAAAGTGGATCCGTGGCCGGGCTGCGACCACACGCGCACGTCGCCGCCGTGGTTCTGGATCGCGTGCTTGACGATGCTGAGGCCGAGGCCCGAGCCTCCCGTGTTGCGGCTGCGCGCCGGGTCGGTGCGGAAGAAGCGCTCGAACACGCGATCCTGGTCTTCTTCGGGGATGCCGACGCCCTGGTCGGTCACCGCGATCTCGACGATGCCGTCGCGGTTGCTCACACCGATGCCCACGCGCGTGCTCTTCGGCGAGTACTGGATGGCGTTCGACACGAGGTTGTGCAGGGCGACCGCGAGGAGCGTCTCGTCGCCGTACACCTCGGCACCCGCGTCCCCTCCGCTGACGAGCTGCACCTTGTGCGCCTCGGCCAGCACGCGATTCTGGTCGATGGCGACGGCGACCACCTGATCGATGTCGACGAGCTCGGCCTTGGCCAGGGCATCCGTCGCTTGAAGGCGGGAGAGTTCGATGATCTCCTGCGTGATGCGCGCGAGCCGCTCGGACTCCTTGGTGAGGCGCTTCGCGAACCGCTTGACCTGCTCGGGCTCGTCGCTCGCGCTCACGAGCGCCTCGGCGAGCAGGCCCACCGCGCCGATCGGCGTCTTGAGCTCGTGGCTGATGTTGGCGACGAAGTCGCGGCGCACCTCGTCGAGGCGGTACGACTCGGTGAGGTCCTCCGCGAGCACCAGGATGTAGCGCGCCCCGAGCCGCGCAATGCGCACGAAGAGGTAGATCGTCGCGTCACCGAACGGGCCGCGCGAGAGGTGCAGCTCCTGGCTCACCGGCTCGCCCGTGCGGCGCACACCGTCGACGAGCTTCGAGAGCTCCGGATGCACGAGCGCATGGTTCCACACCAGGCCGAGGCTCACGGCACCGGGCGACGCCTTGACGACGTTGTTCGACGGGTCGATCACGACCCCCGCCGATTCGAGTGCGTCGAGCACCTGATCGACCCCGTCGGGGACCGCCGTGCTCACCACATCGACGGCGCGCTGGCCGCGTCGCGCGGCCGCGAGGACGATTGCGAAGACACCGGCGCCGACGATGATGCCGAACGCTAGTGCGGCCGGTACCAGCCACGCGGAGTCCATGAGGACTAGATTAGTTTCATTCCGCCTGGTGGGACTCGCCGGTGTCGCCCGGCACCAGTGCACTTCAGGCGATGTTCAGACCTGCACCACCCAACGTTAACCTTCCGCGGGCAGTGTGGTCTGAGCCGTGTGGGCTTTACTATGCCCACAACGAAGGGACCCAAGCGTGCGCGAAGTATTCCAGCAGGAACTGCGAGAGGTGCAGGACCGCCTCGTCGAGATCTCGACCCTCGTGGCCGAGTCGATCGAGAACGCGACGCGAGCTTTCAACGAGTCCAACGTGTCGCTGGCCGAGACGGTCATCGCCGACGATGACAAGATCGACACGGCGGCACGCGAGCTCGACGAGCTCGCCATCAACATCCTCGCCCGCCAGCAGCCGGTCGCCCGCGACCTGCGCATCGTCGTCTCGGCGCTGCGCATCAGCTCGTCGCTCGAGCGCATGGGCGACATGGCGGAGCACATCGCGCAGCTCGCGCGCTACCGCTTCCCCGACAAGGTCGTTCCCAAGTCGCTGCGTCCGACGTTCGCGTCGCTCGGCGAGCTCGACGTCGCGATCGCCAAGAAGCTCGTCGAGCTTCTCAAGACCGAAGACACGAAGCTCGCGGAGGAGATCCGCAACGACGACGACAAGATCGACGCGCTGCACCTCTCGGTGTTCGACAAGGTGCTCGGCGAGACCTGGAAGGGTGCTGCGGTCGACACCGTCGACGCTACCCTCGCGTCGCGCTACCACGAGCGCTTCGCCGACCACGCGGTCTCGATCGCCAAGAAGGTGCAGTACCTGGCGACGGGCGACTGGGTTACACCCTCCGCGTGACCTGATCGTTACCGACACTCTCTCAGCTGCACGCTAGGCTCTCAACTCCGTGCCAGTCAGGCACGTCCCGTTGACCTGGAGGTGATCGCAGTGGTTCTCACCAACTACCGCGAAGCGCAGGCGCACCGCAGCAGCATCCAGCTGCACGATGCGCTCTTCACGCGCGCCCTCCAGCACCTCGTGTAGTCGCGGACACTTCAGTCCCGCGCCCTCGAGGCCCGGGACACCTCCTCATCGACTCTGCAGGGTCGGGGATCCCGGGCGCCGCCCAGATACCCACCCAACAGAATCGAAAGGACCATGAAGACAATCAACGCCCGGCTCAAGAGCTGGGCATCCATCCTCGACGAGAACGCGGAGGCTCAGGCGCTGACCACAGCGACCATGCCGTTCGTGTTCCCGCATGTCGCGCTCATGCCCGACGCCCACCTGGGCCTCGGTGCGACGGTCGGCTCCGTCATCCCCACCCTCAGGGCAGTGATGCCCGCAGCGGTCGGGGTCGACATCGGCTGCGGCATGATCGCGGTCAAGACGCAGTTCACGGCGTCCGACCTCCCGGCCGACAGGCGGGAGCTGCGGCAGCAGATCGAGCGGGCAGTGCCTACCTCGGCTGGGGCGTACAACCGGAAGGTCGTCGCGACCGCCGAGCCCAGGATCGCGGAGCTCACTGCGCTCGCGGCCTCCCGGGGGTTCGACCCGAGGAGCTACGCCGGAAACTGGGAGTTGCAGCTCGGCACCCTGGGCTCGGGCAACCACTTCATCGAGGTGAGCCTCGACGAGACGGATGCCGTGTGGCTCTTCCTCCACTCCGGTTCGCGGGGTGTCGGTAACCGGATCGCCCAGCACCACATCAAGGTCGCCAAGGCCCTGATAGAGAAGTGGTGGATCGCCCTCCCCGACCCCGACCTCGCCTACCTCGTGGAGGGGACGTCGGAGTTCGGCCGGTACATCGACGAGCTCACGTGGGCGCAGCGGTTCGCGCTGCTCAACCGTGAGGAGATGATGGACCGGGTCGCCCGGCAGGTCTCCGAGTGGATGGGCACGCCCGTCGTGGAGTCCGAGCGGATCAACTGCCACCACAACTTCACACAGAAGGAGAACCACTTCGGCAAGGATGTCTGGCTCTCGCGGAAGGGAGCGATCTCGGCGCGTGCCGGCGAGCTCGGCCTCATCCCGGGGTCCATGGGCACCGCGTCGTACGTGGTCGAGGGACTCGGCAACCCCGTGGCTCTCGAGTCGTCACCGCACGGCGCCGGCAGGGAGTACTCCCGGTCGGCAGCACGGAAGGCGTTCACCGTCGACGACTTGAGAACGGCCATGGTCGGGATCGAGTACCGGGACACCGACGCCTTCATCGACGAGATCCCCGCCGCGTACAAGCCGATCGATCGGGTCATGGACGACGCGTCCGACCTCGTGCGGATCAGGCACACGTTGCGGCAGATCATCAACGTCAAGGGCGACTAGACGGGAGGGGTTCGGCGGAAACGCCGAGCCCCTTACCGTTTTGTACCCCGGTCATCCAGTACTTTCAAGGGATCATGACCGCAACCGATATACGGGTAGCCGCTTCTGCGGCCCTCCTCGTGCTGGCACTGGCCGGATGCTCGGCTCCTGTCGAGGCGTCGCCGCACGCCGAGACGACCGCCTCTGAGGAGGCCGTGGTCGCCTACCCGCCCGGATTCCCGACCGACCGCATCCCTATGTTCGAGGGCACCCTTCTCCACGTCGCCCACCCGGGCAACCTGTGGGCGGCCTGGATCGAGTCGGAGGATTTCGTGGCAGACCTCGCGGCCGCAACGGGCCTCCTCGTCGATGCCGGCTTCACCGTCACCAACTCGGCCGAGGGATTCATCGAGGCGACCAACGGTGACCGCAATCTGCGCATCGTCGCCAGCGATGACGCCACCTACGGCCCGTGCCTGGCCTACACGATCACCGATGGCGCGATCGAGCCGACGGATGCCGCCGAGCAGGACGCGGGCACGTCCGACCACTGAGCGTCACGCGAGACCGATATATTCCTCACATACCCGAGGAGGATCGATTGGCTTCATCCGAAGAACACGCTGCCGCTGCCAACCCGCGCACGGACCTGACGGAGCTCGCGCGGCTCGCGCACGAGCATCCGGACCTGCGGCCCGTGGTCGCCAGCAACCCGTCGGCGTACGAGGGCTTGCTCGAGTGGCTCGGGGCGATCGGCGACCCGGCAGTGAACGCGGCGCTTGCCGCGCGGTCGGCCGCGCCCGGCGTCGCTGCCAGCGGGTGGCACGAGCCGGCACGCGATCTTCCGCTGCGGTGGGGCACGTACGAAATCCGCTACGGAATCGGTCTGGGCCTGCTGCTGGTCGCTCAGATCACGCCGTTCGCCTGGAGTCTGGGCCTTCCCGGGCTGATCCTCATGGCCGTGGTCATTGCCGCGGGCGTGGCCGTGATGCCGTCGACGATCGGCCGGCGGATAGGGGCGGGCGCCATCGGGCTGGTCACCCCGTTCCTGGCCTTCGGGTTCCTGTTCGGGGGCGTGACGGGGTTGGGCGGGCTCGTCCTCCCGCTGCTCGTTTGGCTGCTCCTGCGGCTGCGCAACGGCCTGAGCTACCTGCTCCTCATCGCCGCGGCGCTGCTCGGCGTGGGCCTCAGCTTCCTCGCCGGGGGTGGCTTGTACGGCTACTACAACGACATGGGCAGCTACCTGCTGGTGAGCCTTGCGAGCACGGCGCTCGTGGCGGGTCTGGCGTGGGCCGCGCGCGCCATTCACAAGGTCAGAGCTCCCGCGATCGCGCGCAACAAGGCGAGGGTGGCGGCGTACCAGGCGCAGTACGCGGCCGCCTACCAGCAGCCGATGTACGCCCAGCCGGGGTACCCCCAGCCCGGGTATCCGGTCGCCTACGCCGGCGGCCCGGTCGTCGCTCGCCCGGGCGCCCCCACGAACACCACCGCGGTGCTCGCGCTGGTGTTCGGGATCGGCGGCGGCCTGCTCGGCATCATCCTCGGGCATACAGCGCGCGCCCAGATCCGCCGCACCGGCGAAGCGGGCTGGGGTCTGGCCACCGCCGGGCTCGTCTTCGGCTACATCGGTCTCGGTGTCGGGGTCGTGCTCGGCATCATCTACGTGGTCATCCTGACGCGCTAGAAGCACCGCGGGCGCGAGTCGTCAAGCCCTTTTGTCGGCCCGCTCAGCGGTGTGCAACTTACGCATGACGGGCAAACACTCCACGAAGTCGAAGACTCCCGTGCTCGAGCGCCCCGAGGTCGACATGCCCGATCCGGACAACCTGCAGATCGACCTCTCGACGCTCCCGCTCACGGGACCCATTTCCCTGCCGCGCGGCAGCTGGTCCGGATCGACCGGCATCCCCAATAAGCGATAGATTCCTCACGTAACCTCGTGCACCCGGCCGAGGTGGTGAGGAGTCCCGTGGCGTCGGCAGAGGAGTTGGCTGCGGCCGATCCGGGAACAGCTCTCGAGGAACTCGCGCGCCTTGCGCACGAGCATCCGGAACTGCGCGTTGCCATCGCCGGCAACCCGTCGACGTATGACGCCCTGCTCGACTGGCTCGGCCAGCTGGGCGATCCCCAGGTCGACGCGGTTCTCGCTCGCCGCCGTGCGGTCGACGGCCCGCCCGCGGCACCGGTGGCCGCCGCCCCGCGACCGCACTCGGCGTACCTCACTGCAGTAGCGCCGCATGTCGACCAAGACGCAATGGACGCCCGCCAGGCCGCGAGGCAGCCGGCCGCCCCCGCCTACACGCCGCCCGCTCCCGCCCAGCCCGCCTACGGCGTCGTCGCGCAGCCGGGCTACGCCCCGCAGCAGGTTGTGTATGCGCAGCCGGTCGTCTACTCGCAGCCCGGCGCGCGCACCAACACCATGGCGATCCTCGCGATCGTGTTCGGCATCGGCGGCGGCCTGCTCGGCATCGTGTTCGGCCACATGGCCCGCGCGCAGATCCGCCGCACGGGTGAGGGCGGCTGGGGCATCGCGACCGTGGGTCTCGTCTTCGGCTACCTCGGGCTGCTGTTCTGGGTGGGCGTCATCATCTTCTACATCTGGCTGTTCGCCACCGCCGCGAGCGTCTCCTCCTACTACTGATCCGGATGACCGACCCCGACGCCCTCGCCGCAGTCAACCCGGCGACCCCTCTCGACCAGCTCGCCCGTATCGCGAGCGAGCGCCCGGACCTCCGCGCCACGATCGCCGCCAACCCCTCGACCTACGACGCACTGCTCGATTGGCTCGCGGCCTTCCACGACCCGCAGGTCGACGCCGTGCTGGCGCTGCGCCGGCGTCCGACGGCGGCGCCGCCGGGGCCGCCTGTCTACGCGACGTATGGCACGGTGCCATACGTTGCGTATGCACCGGCCCCGAGGGCGAAGTTCGTGGAGCCGATGCGCTCGGTTCCGCTGCTCTGGAGCACTTACACCGCGCGGTACGCGGTCGGCCTCGCCCTTCTCGCGTTCGCCGATCTCTTCCCCTTCTACTTGGTCTACCCGATCGGCTATTACTCGGAGTCGTTCAACTACGACCTGGCAAATGTCATTCAGCGCGGTGTCGCGATCGGTCTCGTCATTGTGGCGATGACGGTCTTCCCCTCCACGGTCCTCCGAAGGATCATCGCCGGCGCCCTCGTGCTGGGCGCCCTCGCTTACCTGTACTCCGATGTGGGCACCCTAATCTTCCACCCGGAGTACGAGACGTGGACGTTCAGCTACATCGCGTGGCTCATCGTCAGTCAGCTCTCCGGTATCGGAGTCCCGATCGTTGCGTGGTTCGTGCTTCGCGGTCGTCCGGGCGTCACCGTGCTCTTCGGCGTGCTCGCTGCACTGCTGTTCGTCGCCGCCATTGCCCTCGCCAACGCGGCGCAGCTCCAGTGGCCGGTCAACTCGATCGTGCTCAACATCGTCGCGGGCATCCTCACCGTCGGTGCGGTGTGGCTGGGGCGCGCGGTGCACTCCGCGATACGCAGCACCCCGGTCACACCTCTCTGACGCGCGCAAGCCCCTACCGCCCCGGCCATAGCGCGCGTGGAATTGACTCATGTCAGACACGAAGAACGAGCTGCCCGATGAGCCGATCGACCGCGCGCAGAACGGCCCCGACGCGGAGGGGTTGGCGAGCGCGACCGCTGTCACTCCCCCGCTGTACGACGTCGTCGCCGACCAGCTCGACGAGGTCGTGTACGGCGAGGATCCCGATGTGGAGGAAAAGAGCTAGCTCTCGACCAGCCGGATGAACCGACTCAGGTCGGCCACGCCCTCCGCCGTGTGCGGCAGGTGGTCGAGCAGCGCCGGCGAGTAGAGCAGGTACGCCGCCCACTGCGCGCGGCTGATGGCCACGTTGAGCCGGTTGCGCGAGAGCAGGAACTCGAGCCCGCGTGGCACCGTCTCGGGGCTGGAAGCGGCCATGCTCACGACGGAGACCGCGGCCTCCTGCCCCTGGAACTTGTCGACGGTGCCCACCCGCACGCCCGGGAACGCGTCGAGCGCCAGCCTGATGCACTCCACCTGGGCGTTGTACGGGGTGACGACGATGACATCGTCTTCGGTGAGGGGCGAGCCGTTCCAGTCGCGGCCGAGGAGGTTCCGCACGAGGTCGACGACCACGGATGCCTCCTCCACCGAGTGCGTCGAGTTGCCGTCGTGCGGCACGGGCAGGGGGTGGAGTCCGGGGGCGATGCCGGCGAGCATCCGTGCGTCTGCACTGGGCGCGGAGCGGAGCGCGCCGTCGTACGAGAGCTCGGACACGGACCGCGTGAGGGCGGAGTGCATGCGCCAGCTCGCGGCGAGGAAGTAGCCGTACTCGGGCGGGAGCACGGCGTGGCCGTCGGCGATGTAGCCGAGCGCGGACTGGTCGACGGGCGCCGGGTGCGTGCCCTGGCTCACCTGCGGCAGCTGCTGCGGGTCGCCGAGCAGCAGGAGGTTGCTCGCGGCAGTACTCACGGCCATGGTCGCGGCAAGCGAGAACTGGCCGGCCTCGTCGATGACGAGCAGGTCGAGCTGGCGGCGGCCGATGCGCTTGGTGTTGGTCATATCCCACGCGGTGCCGCCGATGACATACCCGCCGGAGTTGCGCGCCGCGAAGTTATGGTGCCCGTCGTCGGGCAGCGCCGTGAATGGCACGTCGTCGTCGACCTTCGACTTGCCGACGAGCTGGGGGTCGAGCCCTGCCTTCACCACCGCGCGCAGCACGTTCTCGACGACCTTGTGCGACTGCGCGACGACGCCGATGCGCCAGCCGTGCTCGCGCACGAGGGTGGTGATCACGGATGCCGCGAGCGTCGTCTTGCCCGTACCGGGAGGGCCCTGCACCGCGAGGTACGAGTCGTCGAGGTCTCGTATCGTCTCGGCGATATCCGCCCCCAGGACCCCGGATCGCGTGCGGGCGGGGGTGCGGCGCAGGATGTCCCCGATGGCGGACTTCGGCCACGGGGTCTCGCAGAGCCGAGCTCCTACCGTCTCGATGGCGGTGACCAGGGAGTTGGCCCGCGGAGGCGGGCCGGGGGCGATGGCGAGGGGCATCCGGTGCCAGAGTTCTGCACCGCCCGGGCACTTCTCGGTGACGTAGACGACGTCGGGGTCGTTCTCGTCGGCCCTCACCTCGATCGCGTTCACGGGCAGCCGCAGGCCGGCGCCGATGTACGGCAGGCGGTAGGGCGCGGGCGGGTCGTAGAGGGTGAACGCCTCGTTCGCGGAGGTGGCGCTGCCGGGCGCCCACTCGCCGCGCAGGCGGATCGTGCGGTAGCTGACCGAGGTCTTGGTGTACCAGTCGCTGACGACCTCGCCGCTGGTGACGAGGAAGACGCCGCGCTGGTCCTGCCACTCCTCCACCGGATACTCCAGCCGCGCGAAGTGCTCCCACCAGAAGCTCTTGGCCTCGCGGCGGTGGTAGTCGACCGCGGCGGAGGCGAGGGCGAAGGCATCCCGCCCCGCCCCGTGAGGCTCTCGAAGGGCTAGTTCTTGAAGCTGCCCGGCGAGGATGCTCGGCTCGAACGGCAGGCGCTCGTCGAGTTGTTCGGTGTCCATTCCCGGCTGTACGCCGAGCTCGCTGGCGCGGGCGACCAGCCACTCGTGCAGCCGCAGGGTGGAGACGCAGTCGTACCGGTTGTAGTCGGCGATGGTCTCGAGCAGCCTGGTTTGCTCACCCGGCTCGGCCTTCATCGCGAGGTCGTATTGCTCGATGGATGCCGCCGCGTTCGCGACCTCGCTCTCGCGCAGCTCGTCGCCCATGTAGAGCGGCTCGAGCTTCTTGATCGAGTACGAGCGGCCGCCGACGCGCACGCTCTTCTTCACCAGCGGATACAGGTCGACGAGCACGTTCTCGCGCAACAGGTCGTCGACGATGTGCTCGCCGACGCCGTGGCGCGCTGAGATGGTGAGCAGGTGCGTCCGTTCGTAGGAGGCGTAGTGGTAGATGTGCATGCCGGGGTGCTGCTTGCGGCGTTCTACTACCCACGCGAGGAACTGCTCGAGCGCGTCCTTTTCGGCCTCGAAGTCGTGCGCCCAGAACGCGGTGAACTCCTCGTCGCGATCGACGAGCCCCCACAGGTAGTCGAGGCCCCACACCTGGCCCTCCCGATACAGCGGGTCGCCCTCGAAGTCGAAGAAGATGTCGCCCGGGTCGGGCAGCGGCAGGTCGCCGATGAGCTCGGGAGCGAACATGACGAACGGCGGCGTCTCGTGCTCGACGGCGAGCAGTTGCAACTTGGCTTGCTCCCTGAGGCTCTCGAAGGGCCCTTCCGCCTGTGCAAGTTCATCGATCGTCGTGATACCCGAGGCGATCAGCTTGGCGCGCTGCAACGGTCGCATCCCCGCGACCAGCAGCAGGTCGCGGCTCGCCTCAACTTCGGGCTCGCAGAACTCGCACCGCCCGTCGATCGCGTACCGCGGGTCGCCCCACTCGGCGGCTTCGGTCGCAGCAACCCGCTCCCCCACGATCTGGAGCAGCCGCTCCCGCCGCTTGCGGTACACCGGAAGGATGTCGTGCACGTTCTGCGGCACCACCTCATCCGTGCCGAGGATGAGCTCGACGGTGTCGTCGGCTCTTATTCCGAGCCTGACGAGCTGGTCGTAGTAGGCGGCGAGCTGCAGCAGCGCCGGAACCTTCACCGACCGCGCGAGCTTCGTATCCTGCACCCGGTACCGCCCGTCGGGCTGCCGCACGATGAAGTCGGCGAACCCGACCATCCCCGCCTCTTCATCGAAGAACGTGGCCTGGAAGACGACCGCGGCCTCGTTCCTGAACGCCTGCTCGGTTTGTCGTGCCGCTTCCCTTAGTGCGTCAGCCCGGATGCGCGGCCGCTCGATCTCGACGACCCTGTTGTTCGCCCGGTAGTGCTCGAGCCACCGGTTCTCGTGCTCGTCGCCGAGCTCCGCAGCCCGTGCCTCGAGCGGGTCCCGCTCTTGTTTGGTGATCTCGATCAGCCCGAGCTTCGCGTCGAGCTGCCGCACGAAGGCGAACTCGCACTTGGCCGCGGTCGTGAGGTCGCTGGGGCTCGTGATCACGCGGCAGTCGAGCAGGAACATGGGGGAAGGCTAGCGGGCAGAGGTGACCTTCCAGTTGCTCGATTGGGGGGGAGGCAACTCCGCGCGGACCGAGCACCTGTCTGCAACTGCTGGCAATGCTCATACATAGATGGCGGGCTGCGTGGGTCGAGTCGTCCATCCTTGCGTCACGCTCACAATCAGGAAAGCTGGATGGCCCATTGCCCAAGTACTTTGGCACACCGCCCTCGGTGCATATCGGACAGCAGTTCGTGGACCGCAAGGACCTTCGGGACGCCGGTGTCCATCCACCTCTCATGAACGGCATCCACGGGACCGCGAAAGAGGGAGCCGATTCGATTGTTCTGTCGGGTGGCTACGCTCACGACGCCGACTTCGGTGACTTCATTCTGTATTCGGGCGAGGGCGGGCAAGACCTTCAATCCAAAGTTCAGATCGCTGATCAGTCGATCGATTCGCCGGGGAACGCGGGCCTAATAACGAGTCAGATCCTCGGCCTGCCCGTGCGGCTGACCCGCGGCGCCCGATTCAAGTCCCCATTTTCGCCCGCGTCGGGTCTCCGTTATGCGGGACTTTATCTCGTAACTGAGTGGGGATGGATTCGAAGCAATGGTTTCAGGGTGCTCCAGTTCAGGCTGGATCGTTTGCCTGAACAAGAACCATACGTGTCAAATGCCGAGCCATTATCGGACCCTGCCTTTGCCACAACTACCATTTCTCGCCGAGTTCGGGACTCAAAAATGTCACGAATGATCAAGGCCCTGTACGAGTACCGATGCCAGCTGTGCCAAGTCACGATTGAGGGATTCGGCGGTCGCCTGTACGCAGAAGGAGCCCACGTCAAGCCGCTCGGCCGACCTCATCTAGGCACGGACGTCGCCGACAATATACTGTGCCTCTGCCCCAACCATCACACCCAGCTCGACAACGGTGGACTCTTCATCCGTCCCGATATGGTGGCAGAGGACCGGGAAGGAACCGCACTCGGATCGCTGACTTTCATGTCGGATCACGCACTTCTTGTTGCAAACGCCCAGTATCACCGAGCGATGTGGATGCCCACGACTTAGCGGCGGGGCAGATCCCCGGCTTCCCCACCGTCGTCTCAGTTCACTTCTTCGCGCCCTTAGCCGCCACAGCCGCGCCCGCTGCAGCAGCTTCGGGGCAGAGGTATCTGCTCGGTCCGACGGGCAGGCACGAGTCATCGAGTTCATTCACAAGCGGGATGCCGGTCGGGATGTTCAGCTCAGCAACATTAGAACGTCGCCTATCGCACGCTGGCATGCCCGCGGCGGATGCGCGAGACCATTGCTCTAGTTGCGCCCAAGGGCGTGCGCGCCAGATGTCGGTCGCCTCATTCACGCTTCTCGTGTGCCGGGCCGACCGAGAGGAGAACCATGAAGGTGCTTGTTGCCACGTCCGCTACCCAAGGCACACGACCGACGGACTTCAACTACTGCGTCGACGGCGAGCTCGTGTGGCTCTCGGAGCCGTGCTTCCGCGACGCCCATCGACTGCCCAACCCTTGCGGATGCGGTCGAGCGTTTGCTGGCCTGGCGTCGCATCGGTCGACGACTACCGCTCTGGTCGCCGACCTGCCGATGACTTATGCCGAGTATCAGGAAGCCCTCCGAGCCGGACTCACCGCCGCGGGATGGCCCGGGGAGTGGGCTCTCGATCTGGCTGCCGAGCAGGAGGACCTTGCGCACTTCTGGGAAGAGGGAACCGTTGTCGAACGCGACCTCGACATCCTGAGCCTGCGGAGGTACGCCGACGGGCGGATGCGGTGAGGTCTCGATACGCCGCTCCACGGCTACTCGACTACCCAGTCACCGGCCACTACATCCACCGCCAGCCCTTTCGACGCCGCCGCGAGGCGGCCGTCGTTCGTCCACAACTGGGTGCAGCCGCCGAGTTGGGCCGCGGCGAGGTGCAGGGCATCCGGTGTTTTCAGGCCGTGTCGGGCGCGAAGCTCGGCCGCGCGCTCGTACTCGGGCACTCCAAGGTTGATGTGGTCGCAGCGCTCGATGGCACCTTGGTAGCGGTCGCGCAGGGCGAGGTCCGCGGAGCGGATCGGGCCGACGAGGCACTCCAGCATCACGAGCGGAGAGATCGCCAGTGTGTGCTCGGTACGAGCGAGACGTGAGCGCACGGCGTCGCCGCGAGTGGAGGCATCTTCGAGGGCGTAGATGAGAATGCAGCTGTCGAGGTAGATCAGTCCCACGCTGCGCGCTCCCGCGCGATCTGAACATCGAGCTCGGCAGTAGTGCGGGTTGATTCGATGGGCGCCGCGCTGAGCCAGCTGGCGAGCTCGACGCCTGTGTGTACGGCGCCGGTAGCGATGGGCACGAGGCGCACGACGGGGCGTCCGCGCTTGGCGATAACGACGTCCTCGCCATTGGTCGCGGCGGTGATGAGTTGGGAGAGGCGATTGCGGGCATCCAGGATGTTGACCGGCTCCATCAGGCGCTCCTCAATCTGGCGTGGTTTGTGGCTAGGTTGAGTGTACATCCGGGCAGTGTGGCAGCCGCACGCAAAGTGCGACGCGCATTTTCCACATGGCGCGCTTCGCGCCTACTCAAACAGCGGGCTACTTCTTTCCCTGCGCCGCCACCGCCGCCGCACCCGCCGCCGCAGCTTCGGGGTCGAGGTACTTCGACGGGCCGGTGGGCGTGAAGTCGTCGTCAAGCTCGTACACCAGCGGGATGCCTGTCGGGATGTTGAGCTCGGCGATGTCTTCATCCGAGATGCCGTCGAGGTGCTTCACGAGGGCGCGGAGCGAGTTTCCGTGCGCGGTGACGAGCACGGTCTGCCCCGACGCGAGCGAGGGCACGATGTCGGATTCCCAGTAGGGCAGCATCCGGTCGATCACGATCTTGAGGGACTCGGTGCGCGGGATCTCGCCATCGATGCCGATGTACCGCTCGTCGTGCACCTGCGAGTACTCGGCGTCGTCGTCGAGAGGGGGCGGGGGCACGTCGAAGCTGCGGCGCCATTCCATGAACTTCTCGGGGCCGTACTTCTCGAGGGTCTCAGCTTTGTCCAGACCCTGGAGCGAGCCGTAGTGCCGCTCGTTGAGACGCCACGAACGCTTCACCGGGAGCCACGCGCGGTCGGCGGCATCCAGGGCGATGTTCGCAGTCTGAATCGCGCGGGTCAGGACGCTCGTGTAGAGGATGTCGGGCTTGAGTCCCGACTCGGCGAGGAGCTCGCCCGCACGCTTCGCCTCGGCCTCGCCCTGCTCGCTGAGTCGCACGTCGACCCATCCGGTGAAGAGGTTCTTCTGGTTCCAGTCGGAGTTGCCGTGGCGGAGCAGGATGAGCGTGTGAGTCATGGGTCAAGCGTAGCGATGCCGATCAGCTGTGAGCGTAGGCGGATGTCGCCGCACCACTCCATACTGATTGAAACTCTGCTTGACGATACTCAGGAGACGCCGTGGCCGTTGCCCCCGAAGCCAATGCAGCTCGTTCGCGGTTTGCGCTCGAGTTGCTCTCGCGATCGCAGGAACCGGTGCGGCGAGGAGCGTTGTGGGAGCAAGTTGTGGCTCGTTACCCAATGTCCCCCAAGGAAGCTGAGCTTGTCAGGACTGGCGGTTCTAAGGGGCAGACCGATTGGGAGTTCACGACCGCTTGGTACGTGAAAGCTGGCTGGCTCCTAAAGAACGGCACGGCCGGCTGGTCGATCACGCCCGAGGGGGTTTTGGCCCTCGACACGTGGCCGACGCCAGAGGACATGTTCAGAGAGGGCCAGACCCGGTATCGCACTTGGTCGAAAACCCGAGACAACGAGAAGGTGACCGCACTCCGGACGCGGATCCTTCCCCAAGACAGCGGTCAGGAAGAAGTCCTACGGGCCGCGCAGCTCTTCGTCGACCGAGGCCTAGCTGGCGGAGAATCCGTGTTCGCGGCGGGTCGCCTAATCTGGACGGCGGAAGTCGCGTCAGAGCTCGTCTCGCGATTCGTCGAGTCCGACGGCGTCGAAGGTGACGGCTTCCTCGGCAAGGTCGCGGCCCAGCTCCGAGGCGCGAGTGATGATGCGATCCTGCTCATGGCCGAGCTCATCGCTCTGCAACTCTTACCTGCCTCGATCGACGCGATCGGCGAACGGGCGAAGCGAGAACGCATCCGATTCGTTCTTGGCCTGATGGAGCATCCGGTCGAAATTCCGTCGGACATCGATCGTGCGTTCGCGAGTGGGTCGTTTAACCCAGGAACCCGGATGTCGACGAACCTCGGTCTTGCGATGACGATCGTCGTCAACTTCGTGGCGGCCTGGACCTCGCTCGACAGCGACCGGCAGGCGGAACTGCTCGCGGACCCGTGGCAGATGCGCGAACTCTTGCTCTCGACCGATGCCGTACCCGGCGAGCGCTTCCCGTCCCAGCGCTACGCCCTGCTCTACATGATTCACCCCGACGTCTTCGTCAGCATCGTTTCGGAACAGCACAAGGCAGCGATCCGCCAGCGATTCCTAGGGGAGATCGGTGGCGAGGCGGGTGACATCGACCACGACCTACTCGCCATCACGCTTGCGCTTCAGGTGAAAGACAACGGCCCCGTTCTCTACTATCGGGAGCCAAGACTTTCCCAATGGCGCCCGCCTGCTGTGGTGGCTCCATCTCCTGTCGACGCGCCTCTCGACGAGGATCTGCCGTTGACCGACGAAGTGAGCGCCGAACGTGTGCCGTTCCCGAAGGTCACCGAGGAACTCGCCGCCAGCCTCTACATGCCAGCGAGTTGGCCGCAGAAAGCGCTCGACCTGCTTGAACGTCAGCGACAGATCATCCTTCACGGCCCACCCGGAACCGGAAAGACCTACCTGGCGCGCAAGCTCGCGCAGCACGTCGCTGGTGGAGCAGATACGACTCTCGTGCAGTTCCACCCGAGCTACTCCTATGAGGACTTCGTCGAGGGCTTCCGACCCGTCACGGCGGACGGATCACTCACCTACACCCTCAAGGAAGGCCCCTTCCGGCGTATCGCTCGCGAGGCGGCAAAGAACCGCGACCGCAACTACGTGCTCGTGATCGATGAGATCAACCGGGGGAACCTGCCCAAGATCTTCGGCGAGCTGTACTTCCTGCTCGAGTACCGCGACGCCCACATCGCACTCCTCTACGGAAGTGACGACGCTTTCACACTCCCCGACAACGTCTTCATCATCGGGACGATGAACACCACCGACCGATCCATCGCGCTATTGGACGCAGCCATGAGGAGACGATTCGCATTCCTCGAGCTGCACCCCGACACCGAACCGACCTCGGGGGTACTCGAGAACTGGCTCTCGGCGAACAACCTCGACCCCGAGCCCGCTCGACTTCTGGAATCACTCAACAACCGCATCGCCGACCGTGCCGCCAAGATCGGCCCCAGCTACCTCATGCCCGCCGATCAGGTACTCACCGAGGATCGTCTCGAAGAGATCTGGGAGCACAAGCTACTGCCACTCCTCGAGGAGCATCACTACGGCGATGGTGTCTCGGTGGCGTCGGTCTACGGGCTCCGAGCGCTGCGCAACAGTCAGACAACGCCGCCCGAGCAATGACGGTGATCACGCTTCGCGAGGGAGCGCCATCCACCGTGCTTCGAATGGAGGAAGCGCTCGCGGCGAAGATCCAGGAGCTCAAGATCGCGACGGTGACCCCGGCCGGTCACGGAGATTGGACGCTCTCGAACATCGCGCGCGTCGGGGTCGTGCGCGTGCTCGACACCACCCTCCGAATTGAACCGAAGGTGCCCATCGCTCGCCTCTTCTACCTTCTCTCACGCAGCGCGGGTTGGAACGAGTGGCGCGACGATCGCGTGCACCTTGAATCGATCGATGATCTCTACCCGGCAATCGTGGGACTGTTCTCGCGGATGGCCGAAGATCAACTTCGGCGCGGCGTGCTGCGCTCGTACCGCACGGAGCGCCGGTCGGAACCCTACGTTCGCGGACGGTGGCTTGTGGGCGAACAGATCCGCTTGCGGCAAGGTCTTCCCCTGCCCGCCGAGCTCGAGATCGATGAGTACAGCGACGACATTGCCGAAAATCGTCTCCTCAAATCTGCCGCGCGCAAAGCCCTGCGGGCGCCGTTCCTGAGTTCCTCTGCGCGCCGCGAACTCCACCTCATCGATCATCACCTTGCTGAAGTACACGTCCTCACTCGCGGCGTTCCGCTTCCCTCAGTGCGTATCGACCGCCTCAACTCGCGCTTCGCCTCCGCACTAGCTCTCGCGCGCCTCATTCTCGAAGACGCATCACTCGACCACGATCCCTCCGACGTTGCGGCGTCCGGCTTCCTGCTGACCATGGCGTCAGTCTTCGAGCGCTTCGTCCAGGCCGAAGTCTCGCTCGCCGCACAGAGAGTGGGCGGACGGATCGTTCCGCAGCACCGCTCCCATCTCGACCGAGATCTCCTTGTCGAGGTCAAGCCCGACTTGGTGTGGCTCGATGGCCTCACCGTGCGCGCGATTTTCGACGCGAAGTACAAGGCCGAGAAACCCGCCGGATATCCCAACGCCGACGTCTACCAAATGCTCGCGTACTGCCTACGTCACGGAGTTGACTCCGGCCATCTCATCTACGCCGCAGGCAATGAAACGCCCGCGCGGTATGTCATCGAGACCGCGGGGGTAACCGTCGTCTGCCATGCACTCGACCTGGACACGAGCCCGCCCGACTTGAGTGCGCAGATCGGGAGGATCGTGGAAGAAGCCGGCCTCAGGCGAAACGTCCTTGTGGGCTGAAGCACCCCCGAAGTCGGGCTACTCGCTCGCGCCATCGAGGACCACGCTGTATTAATGAGCGATCTTCGACAGCGCGCGCCGGGCCACTCGCTCATCGACGAGCTCCTTCGCCAGTGGGACCTCGGCACCATTCACGTGGACGCCGCAACTGACGGCATCGTGATCGACGACGAAGCCGTCGGGTGGTACCGCGGCGTCATCGGCGAGCGCCGAGTCGCCGATCTGCTCTCGCGGCTCAGCAGCGAGTGGACGGTCCTCCACTCGGTGCCCGTCGGCGCCGGCACGTCTGACATCGACCACATCGTCATCGGCGAGGGCGGCGTCTTCACGATCAACACGAAGTTCAGCCCGGGCAAGACCGTCTGGTCGGCCGGTTACGGCATGTACGTCGACACGTTCCCGGTGCACTACGTCCGCAACTCCGTGACGGAGGCGGCACGGGCATCCGACCTGCTGAGCAAAGCCAGCGGGATGACCGTGCCGGTCGTCGGCCTCATCGTCTTCGTCGACCCCGGAACCATGACGCGCAAGGCCGCCGCAGCGGGCGGAGTCGCCACACCGGAGATCCGAGTGATGTCAGACGGGGAGCTGCTCGCCACCTTCGCGACCCGACCCATCTTCAGCGCCGAGCAAGCGCAGCGCATCGTCGAGCAGGCTGTGCGCCCCGAAACGTGGCATCGAGCTCCCGCGCTCTCGACGGTGGGGAGGCACATCACCCAGGAGTTCGACGCCCTCGAGAGCGAGGTCGGTCCTCGACTCGCGCGCCCCGTGATTCGGGTGACCGCGCCGCGCCAGGCTCCGAAGAAGACCTACGCCTCACGCCCCGCGAAGACCCGCCCCGCGACGCGGCGGCCTTCGAGCAAGCGGCGTTCGAAGCAGTCGTTGCTCGAGAAGCTCGTCCGCGGTTTGCTGATGCCCGCCGCAGGGTTTGCGATCGTGTGGGCGATCTTCTCCTACGTCTCGCAGCGTTGACGGGTCAAGGCCCTAGCGCCCGCATCCGTGCAGTGCTGGGCTGGACCCATGAGCGACACCAACTTCACCCCTGACTCAGACAACAGCTTCGTCGACCCGGAGGACGTGGTCGACGAGCTCGATACCGATCCCGAGGTGCCGGCGCACCACGACGGCGAGCCCGAGGAGCTCGACGACGAGGCGCGACCCTAGGCCTCGTAGGCTGGCTGCATGAGTCAGAACCCGTACCGGTTCAGCAAGGGCTTCATTCGCCGGATGACCGTGGTCCTGGCCACCGCGATCGTCGTGCTCCCGGCCGCGGGCATCGTCTACGGGCTCACTCTCGGCTCGGACTACGAGGCGTGGCAGGGCGCCATCGCCACCGGACTGATGGCCGGCGGGTTCGCCGTGCCGCTCATTGCTGCGGCGGTGCTGGGCGGCGAGGCGATCCGGCGCGGTGGAGGGCTCGTGGGGTTCCTGTTCGCCGCGGGGCTGATCGCGGGTCCCACGGGGTCGGTGGTGGGCATCCGTTGGCTTGAGATAGCCGGTTACGTCGCGCTTGGGCTCGGCGTGGTGGGCTTCTTCGTGATCGGGTTCGCGTCGAAGGTACCGATGTGGATCGGGAGCCGCGATGCGAAGGTGGTCAGCTGGAACGATCCGGATGACGGCCCTAGTTCTCCTTGACGAGATCGACCAGGATCGTCGCGCTCGTACCGAGCCCGTCATCGTAGAAGAACGGGCCCCCGGGCTCGGGCTCCAGAGTCAGGACCGTGCCATCTACCGGAGTGTCGACGAGAGTCGTGATGCTCATGAAGCTGCCTCCTCCGAACCGGGTGTAGTCGACTCGCGCTCCGTCGAGCGCCAGCACCAAAAACCCGTAGCCGCCGGTGACCACCTCGACGGAGACGCGGTAGATCCCGGCCTTCGCCAGCGTGATGACTCCACCGGCGTTGGTGATCCCGGGCGCATTGCTGGGGCCGGCCATGTTGAAGGGAAACTCATCGCCCGGAAGGACGCTCACCGAGGTCGAGCGGTAGAACAGGGCGGATTCGCCTGAACCCGGCGCCCCGATCGGGCCGATCGCCCCCGGAATGCCTTGGGCTCCCTGCGGCCCTGCGGGGCCGGTGGCTCCCCCGGCCGCTCCGCTCGGGCCCGCCGCCCCGGTGGCGCCCGTCGCGCCGCGCGCGCCTGTCGCACCGGTGGCTCCGGATGCCCCGGTGTCGCCCTTCTCGCCCTTCGGGCCTGTCTCACCTGCCGGGCCTTGGCTGCCGGCGGCGCCCGCCTCACCGGGAGTCGGAACGCAACCCGCGAGCGGGATGACAATCGCTAGGGCGAGCGCAGCAAGAAGGAATCTAGGCGTGCATGACAAGGAGCCCCCGATGAGTGTTGGCTCAGTGTAGGCCGCCGTGACCGACTTGGCTCTCTATTCCTTGTCGATGAGCTCGAGCAGGTCTTTCGCGGCCTTCGCGATCTCGTCGTGGTCGAACTGGGCGGCGCGGCTCTCGAGCGAGATCACTGCGCAACGGTGCACCTTCGTGAAGTCGCCGAAGGGGAACGAGTAGCGGCCCTTCGTCTTGTCCGAGGCATCCGGGTCGATGCCCAGATGCCAGTGGGAGTAGTCGGTCCAGCCGCGCTTGTCGACGTAGGCGTTCTCGTCGGAGGCGCTCGGGGCGTCCTCACTCCAAGCGTCGCGCTCGTCTTTCACGACCTTGCCCTGGCGAACCAGCGAGCGCGCGTGTTCGAGGGCGGGCTTGTTCAGTTTCACTGCCATACCTCGACGGTAGGTCGATGCCGTTCGGACCAAAACGGGTTGACAGTACAGTCGTGGCATGGAGCGCATCGACGTCGTGGCCGCGATCGTGGAGCACGATGAGCTGTTCCTCGCGTGCCGTCGACGGCCGGAGCGCGGTGGGCAGTGGGAGTTCCCGGGCGGCAAGGTCGAGGCCGGGGAATCCGTGGATGCGGCCGTGGCACGGGAGCTTCGGGAGGAGCTCGATATCGAGGTGATCAGCGGCGACGTCTTCACCACGGTGGAGCATGGCGAGCTGCGGATCATCTTCGTGCTGGCGAGTTTGGCCGACGAGCGCCCGACGCGGAGCACCGACCATGACCAGCTCGAATGGCTGGCGCTCGAGGAGCTCACTTCGGTCGAGTGGGCGGATGCCGATCGAAGCGCGGTCGAGAGGCTTCTCACCATCCGTCGCTAGTTGTACGTAATTATGTACATAATTGCTACACTTCGTGCATGGACGACCACGTGTTGGGCATCGCAGAGGCGAGAACTAGCCTGTCGACACTCGTCGACAGCTTGGCGGACAGTCGATCTACCGTGGCCATTATCGGGTCGCATCGCCGGCCCGAGGCCGCCCTGATCCCCTACGCCACCTACGTGAAACTCCGGGACTCCCCCGCCGCCCCGGTCGTCAACCTCGCCTTCCTCAGGGAGCGTGCTGCTCTCATTCGCCGCATCGGGCAAGCGTGGGGGATGCACGATATCGCCGTTTTCGGGTCGGTGGCCCGTGGTCAGGAACGCGCCGACAGCGACGTCGACCTTCTCGTCGACGCGAACCAGGATCGATCACTGTTCGACATCGCCGGCTTCGAATCAGATCTTGAGCAACTTCTCGGCCGGCCCGTCGATGTGATCACCCGAAACGGACTAGACCTCAGTCGCGCGCGGGATCGGACGATGCTCGACGAGTCGATCCTCCTGTGAAACCAGAGGATCGAGTGGGGGAGCTTCTCGTGGATCTCGAACAGACCCTCCAGTCGGCTGAGGAACTGGTGTCACGCGGTCGCCCACACTTCGACTCCGACCCCGCCATGCCGCTCGCGTTTGAAGCCCTGAGCAACAGGGTCGGTGAGGTGGCCAAGTTGCTCACACAGTTGGCCCCACACCGCTTCTCTGAACCGATGTGGTCGCTGGCGGCGAAGAACCGCGACAAGATCGTGCACCACTACAACACGATCGACAAAGACGTTCTGTGGTCGACCGTCGCGATCAGCTTCCCCCAGCTGCGCGAGTTGGCGAACTCAAAGCGGTCGCTGTGACACCCATCGGCCAGGTCACTCGCGGGACTACCGGCACCAACCGGCTCCGCCGCGTCGACCGCTGGATCGCCCAGCTCCCCGCGTTGCGCCGGGCCGAGCGGCCGCTCGTCGTGGATCTTGGGTATGGGGCATCCGCTACCACGACGCTCGAGCTGTACCACCGCCTCTCTGCCGTGCGACCGGACGTCGAGGTCGTCGGCATCGAGATCGAGCCCGCTCGGGTCGCGCTCGCGAGCAAGAGCGCGCGGCCCGGGGTGAGCTTTCGGTTGGGAGGGTTCGAGGTTCCGGGTGAGAGGCCCACGATCATCCGGGCGCTCAATGTGCTGAGACAGTACGACGAGTCAGAGGTACTGGGCCACTGGGAGCGCATGGTCAGTCGACTGCAGCCCGGCGGCGTGCTGGTGGAGGGCACGTGCAACGAGGTCGGCCGCGTTGCGAGCTGGGTCGATGTGACGGATGCCGGCCCGCAGTCGTTCACCGTGTCGCTCAGGCTCGCCGACCTCGAGCGGCCGTCGATCGTCGCCGAGCGACTGCCCAAGATCCTCATCCATCGGAACGTGGAGGGTGAGGCGATCCACCAGTTCCTGCTCGACCTCGATCGGTGGTGGGCGGTGCACGCTCCGCTCGGGGTGTACGGGCCGTCGCAGCGGTGGTCGGCGGTGGCCGCGTCGATGAAAGAGACGTGGCCGGTTCTCGGGACCAAGGCTCGGTGGCGGTTGGGTGAGCTGACCGTGGCGTGGGATGCGGTGGCACCCCTTCCGCTCACGTCTCGCTAGGTCTACGCTTCCCTCACAACCCGAGTGAGGCTCACCATGCCGAAACAACCCGAATCCGGCCCGACCTGGCCTGCCGCCTGGTACCCCAGCCCCAACCGCCCTGGCCAGAACGAATTCTGGGACGGCAGCCGCTGGACCGGTCTCATGCAGAACCAACCCCCGAGAACTCAGACTGGCCGCGCTGGCCTCTCCACCTGGGTGGTCGGCGGTGCAGTCCTCCTGTCGATGATTCCGTTCGTCGCGTCGGGAGGAGTGGGCGGCCTGCTCATCGGGGCCGGGCTGGCCGCGATGATCACAGCGATCTACATCCTCGCGACGGGGCGCGGATCGTGGCTCAGGCTTCCGCGGGGAAGGAAGTTCGGGGCGGTCCTCCTAGCCGGTGCGTTCGTCGTCACCATGGTCGGCGGAAGTCTCGTACCCGCCCGCCCCAGCTCGGAAACGTCGAGCCTCACGTTCAGTTCTGACAGCAAGCCCGAGACCTCGGTGCAGCCCTCAACGACTCCCGCACCCACGTCCACTCCGGCTACCCGGAAGCCGACTGTCACCACGAGGACCGTGACCGAGACGCAGTCCATCGACTTCACGACCACGACCGTCGACGACAGTTCGCTCGCCTCTGGCACAACAACTGTCGTTACCGCGGGCGTGCCCGGCAAGCGCACGATCACCTACAAGGTCACCTACACCGACGGCGCCGAGACCGGCCGGGTCGTCGTCACCGACACCACGATCCCACCCGTGACTCAGGTCATCGCCAACGGAACGTACGTCGCGCCCGCGGCCCCCGTCCCGTTCACGGGCGGTGGCGGTGGCGGGTGCGACCCGAACTACTCGGGCCAGTGCGTACCGATCGACTCGGACGTCGATTGCGGGGGCGGAAGCGGCAACGGACCGTCGTACACCTACGGGCCGGTGTACGTCGTCGGCTCCGACATCTACGACCTCGACCGCGACGGGGACGGAGTCGGCTGCGACTAGACCTTCGGCAACAGCCCTCGCGCTTCCTCGATCGGCATCCCCGTGCCCACGAGCAGGTCCACCACCAGCGGCCGCAGCAGCAGCACGATCGCCGCATCCGGCACGGATGACCCGGGCGCGGGCTCGAGCCGCCGCGCCACATCCGACAACAACGAGCGCGCAGCTCCCGCAACCTGCGGATCGTCCAGCTCATCACCGAGCAGCTTGAGCCCCGTGCCGACCTGGGCCACAAACCCGCCGAGGGCGGGCCGCGGCACCCCGTCGCGCACGAGGAACTCCACCCTGCGCGCCAGGGTGCGCAGGTGCCGGGAGGCCAGGTCGGCCGCGGCGAGAACCCGCGTCGAGCGCTCGAGGGTGGGCAGCCGCGACCTGAGGAACGGGGAGATGCGGGAGACCGCGAGGGCGGTGTCGTGCGAGATACTCCAGGCGTCGATCATCGGCTGGGTGCGGCGAAGGCGTGAGAGGGCGAGCTCGCCGGCGGCCTCATCCGCGTCGTTGAGGCAGTCCACCACCGAGTCGAGAGACTCCTGCAGCACGGCGAAGAGCGCGCGGCGATCCCGGGCGGCGGCGCGGGCCGGGTCCCGCGGGATCAGCGCCGTGACGGCGAGCGCGACGGCCCCGGCCACGAGGGCGTCGAGGCTACGGGTGAACGGTCCTCCGGCCGGATCCGGCAGCAGCACGACGAGGGTGGACTGCACCGCGGCGGCGACGGCGAACGCGGGGTTGGCCGACACGGCCCGCGTGATCACGAGCGTCGCGAACAGCACGATCGCGAGCTGCCAGCCGCCCTTTCCGATCACCAGCACGATGACCTCGCTGAGCGCGATGCCGACCGTCACCCCGATCGCCGTCTCGAGCACCTTGCGCGGGCGGGCGTCGCGGGCGATCCCGAGCGAGGTGATCGTCACCGTCACCGCGATCAGCGGCGTCGCGTGCCCGAGCAGGAAGTGCGCGATCGAGTACGACGCCACCGCCGCGATGACGATCTGCAGCGCCGCGGGCAGCGACTGCGAAGCCCGCCGGATGCCCGCGCGCACCTGTGCCCGCACCTGCACCCTGCGGGCGAGCCGTCGCAGCGGGGCGCTCTCGGTCACGGGCTAGCGGTGAACGGCGCCGAGCCGCGGCAGTCGGGGAACGTTCGCGGAAGCGCCCGCGTCGGTCGGCACGATGACCTCTTGGGCCGCGGCGATGACACCGTCGTCGGTGGTTACCACGAGGTCGATGGTGGGATCGACGCTGCGCTTGATCACGGCCAAGGCGATGGGGCCGAGGTCCCAGTGCAGGGCGGAGGAGGTGACGATACCGACCTGCCCTTCGAGAGCCTCAGGGAGCGAGACCACCGAACCGGCAGCCGGCACCGTGCCATCGAGGTGCAGCAGCACGAGCCGGCGCGGAGGATGGCCGAGGTTGTGTACCTTGGCGACGGTTTCCTGTCCGCGGTAGCAGCCCTTGGTGAGGTGAACGGCGCTACGGAGCCAATCGAGTTCGTGCGGGATCGTGCGCTCGTCGGCATCCGTCGACCGCGGTCGCCACGCGGCGATGCGCAGGGCCTCGAGGGCGAGGGTGCCGGCGACGGGGCCGCTCCAGCTGAAGGAAAGGGGAACTACGAACTCGCGGTACGACCAGGGCGCGTCGGGCCGCGAAGCAGCGTAGGTGTGACCCGGGCCCGCTTCCCACGGGTCGACCCAGGTGACCACGGCATCGGAGGGCGGGGTCCCGAGAGTGCCCACCGTGTAATAGGTGTCGGAGACATCCGTGACCGTCACCCGCAGCATGAACACCATGCGGCTGAGCCACGCGGCGAGCGCGGGGGCGTTGTCGGTCAGCAGCCAGGTCGTCTCGCCATCATCGACGACGCGGATCGCGTGCTCGAGGCGACCGGTCGGGTCGAGCAGCAGGGTCTCGGCCGATTCCCCGGGCTGCAACCCCGAGAGCGACTGCGACGTCAATGAGTCGAGCCAGGTGAGCCGATCGGGCCCGACGAGGGTGATGATGCCGCGGTCCGACAGGTCGACGAGAGCGTCGCCGGCGACCAGGGCCTTCTGCTCACCGAGCGGATTGCCGTAGTGCTGGGGAGGAGAGCCGACGGCCCCCGGGCGGTCACTCCACACGAGCGAGCCGCCCCGACGCGTGGGTGCGGAGGTCCTGGCCGAGGGCGGCGATGTCCCACGCCCAGAGCAGGTGGTTGTCGACGAGGCCGTAGAGGCGGGTGGCCGCTGTGTACTCCTTCGCCGAGGCAGTTCTCATGACGGCATCCGTCGACAGGTAGATGCGTGCGGGAACCGCGCGACCCAGGTAGAACTCGTTGACGCCGCCCGGATGCACGATCGACACCTCGATCTCGAAACTCCCGTCGGAGCGGCGCAGGGTCTCCACGGCCTGGGGCGTGGTGAACGGCCGCGCGCCGACGCCCGGCAGCAGACCCGGACCGGGGTCGCCCTCGAGCGCGGGGCGGGTGAGCTTCCAGTAGCCGGTCTCGGTGACGTGCGGGGTGTTCTCGCCGTCGAGGAGCCAGGTGTACGAGTTGTAGTTGAGGTGCGGCAGGCCGTCGTGCGTGAACGAGATGCGCTGGCCGAACTCGAGGGAGCGCGTCTCATCGCCGACCTTGTAGTCGACGATGCCGGTGCCCTCCCACAGCCCGATGAGCCAGGAGATGGGCGCCAGCTCAGCGGGGATGGTGGGATCGAGTTCGATCACCACGAGCGCTAGCGCTGGCCGCGGAAGAGGTTGAAGAGAACGACGACCGAGACGAACCCGATCGAGAGCGTGGCCAGCACGAGCAGGCCGACGAAGAAGAGCTCAAGGGCGAGAAGCATGAGTCGATCCTATCCGAGCAGCGCCACGACGCCCGAGGCGATGGCGAGGATGATCGCCGAGACCCCGATGCTCGCCATGGCACGCACGACGAAGCCCTCGGTGCGGCGCACACCGAGCTGGATCAGGAAGGTGAGGATGACCGCACCCGCGAGCACGATGGCCACCCACGTGAGGTACTGCTCGCGCGGGAGCACGATCGCGATGACGATGGCACCGACTAGGGAGAGCACCCACACCGGGAGCACGCTGGAAATCTGCCACGTCATACAGTGATCTTAAGCGCCGTAGACTAACCGAACGCACTTTGGAGGCATGTTGGCGCAGCTGTTGATCCTGACCTCTGCGGTCGACACTGAGGTCTTTCCCGCATTGGGGCTTCTGAGCCACACCACGAAGCAGATCCCTGCCTCCCCCGCGTCCCTTATTACTGCGCCCAGCTGCGACCTCATCTTCGTGGATGCCCGGCAAGATCTCGCGAGCGCCAAGTCGCTGTGCAAGATCCTCACGACCACGGGTGTGAACGTTCCCCTGATCCTGATCCTCACCGAGGGCGGGCTCACCGCAGTCTCTGCCGACTGGGGTGTCGACGACGTGATCCTCGTCTCCGCCGGGCCCGCCGAGGCCGACGCCCGCATCCGCCTCGCACTCGGGCGCCAGGCCCAGGATTCCTCGAGCTCCAAGATCCAGGCCTCCGGCGTCGTCATCGACGAGGCCTCCTACTCCGCCAAGGTGCACGGCCGCCCCCTCGACCTCACGTTCAAGGAGTTCGAGCTGCTGCGCTTCCTGGCCACGCACCCGTCGCGGGTCTTCACACGCGAGCAGCTGCTCAGCGAGGTCTGGGGCTACGACTACTTCGGCGGAACCCGCACCGTCGACGTGCACGTGCGCCGCCTGCGCGCCAAGCTCGGCGACCTCGAATCCCTCATCGGTACCGTGCGCAACGTCGGCTACCGCTTCAATGTCTACGACGATGACGCCGAGCGACTCGCGCCCGCGCCCGCGTCCTGAGGCTCTCGAAGGGCTCATCGCTCGGGCGACAGCAGCCGACGGCTCTCCCCCGTTCTCGGACGGCGCCCTCATCGACCCTTCCCACGAGCTCACCTGGCTGGGCCCGGCAGCAGCACTGTCGAACGGTACCGAGGCCGAATTCGTCGTCGACCCGGATGCGCGCGCGCACGGCCACGGAACCCGCATGCTCGAGCACCTCCTCGCCCAGGGCGACACGCTGTTCTGGGCGCACGGCGACCACCCGGCCGCGCGGGCGCTCGCTGCCCGCCACGGACTGGTCGCCGCCCGCACGCTGCTGCACCTCGAGCGTCGCGGGTTGAGTAGGCCGCCCGCGGCCGTATCGAAACCGGACGAGGTTTCGCTCCCCACCGGCACGGCCGCCACACCGCTGCGCGGCGCGTCGGAACCGGCGCGGCGTGGGCCCAGGCGCTGGAGCGCCTACTCAACCGGCGACGCCGACGCCTGGCTCGACCTCAACGCCCGCGCCTTCGCCCACCACCCCGAGCAGGGCGGCGTCACCCGCGCCGACCTCGACGCCCTCACCGCCGAGCCCTGGTTCGACACCGACGACTTCCTCCTCCTCTGGGACGGCGCCGAGTTGATCGGCTACTCGTGGATGAAGGTCGAGGGCGGCGAGGGCGAGTTCTACGTGGTCGGGGTCTCGCCCGAGCGGCAGGGGGAAGGGCTGGGACGCCGGCTGGTGGAGGCCGGGCTGGCGCGGCTGGCGAGCCGCGGCATCCGTACCGCGCACCTGTACGTCGAGGGCGACAACGCGCCCGCACTCGCCCTGTACCGCTCGTTCGGGTTCACCGATCGGTCGGTCGACATCCAGTACAAGGCGGGTTGAGTAAGGCGCTCTAGCGCCTGTATCGAAACCCTGGAACGGACCGGTTTCGATACGGCCGCGGGCGGCCTACTCAACCCGCGAAAGTCCAGTTAATCGCGCGTTCACGCGTCAGTGGCAGGATTGGCGGATGGACAGCCTGAACAACCTCGCCGACGCCGGTGCCGCCACCGATTCCCTCGACGAATACGACCTCGACGAGTCGTCGAGCGTCGATGACGGCACGCTGCCCCTCGAGCGCTACCTCGACCGCGAGCTGAGCTGGCTCGCGTTCAACCAGCGTGTGCTCGAGCTCGCCGAAGACCCCACGCTGCCGCTGCTGGAGCGGGCGAACTTCCTCGCTATCTTCTCGAGCAACCTCGACGAGTTCTTCATGGTGCGCGTCGCTGGCCTCAAGCGCCGCATCGCGACCGGGCTGGCGGTTCCCACCAACATCGGCACGGCGCCCGCCGACGTACTCGCCGACGTGAGCGCGAAGGCGCACGAGCTGCAAGAGCGGCACGCGCTCGCCTTCCGCACCATGGTCAAGCCGGCCCTTGACGACGCCGGAATCCACATCGAGACCTGGGCCGACCTCGGCGAGGCCGACCGGGTGCGCATCGACGAGATCTTCTCGAGCCAGATCTTCCCGGTGCTCATGCCGCTCGCGGTCGACCCCGCGCATCCTTTCCCTTATATCTCCGGGCTCTCGCTCAACCTGTCGATCCGCGTGCGCAGCCCCAAGACGGGCAAGGAGGAGTTCGCGCGCCTCAAGGTTCCGCAGAACCTGCCGCGATTCGTGCAGCTGCCCGACGACAACAGCGGCCTGCTGCGGTTCATCCCGCTCGAAGACCTCATCTCCAACCACCTCGGCGACCTGTTCCCGGGCATGGAGATCCTCGAGCACCACGAGTTCCGCGTGACCCGCAACGAAGACGTCGAGGTCGACGAAGACGAGTCGGAGAACCTGCTGCAGGCGCTCGAGAAGCAGATCCTCAACCGCCGGTTCGGGCCGCCCATCCGTCTCGAGATCACCGACGACATGGATGACGTGACCCTCGGTCTGCTCATGAGCGAGTTGAGCATCACCGAGCAGGAGGTCTACCGGCTGCCCGCGCCCCTTGACCTCGGCGGACTGTTCCAGCTGACTCGGATCGACCGCCCGTCGCTCAAGTACACCAAGCACCTGCCCACGACCGCGGTGCAGCTGCTGCCGGGCGAGCCCAACGCGCAGCCCGACATCTTCGCCTCGATCGCCAAGCAGGATGTGCTGCTGCACCACCCGTACGAGTCGTTCTCGACGAGCGTGCAGGCGTTCCTCGAGCAGGCGGCCGCCGACCCCAACGTGCTCGCCATCAAGCAGACCCTCTACCGCACGAGCGGCGACAGCCCCATCGTCGAGGCGCTCATCGCCGCGGCCGAGGCGGGCAAGGCGGTGCTCGCGCTCGTCGAGATCAAGGCGCGCTTCGACGAGACCGCCAACATCTCGTGGGCGCGCAAGCTCGAGAAGGCCGGAGTGCACGTCGTCTACGGCCTCGTCGGCCTCAAGACCCACTGCAAGCTCGCCCTCGTCGTGCGCCAGGAGAACGGCGTGCTGCGCCACTACAGCCACATCGGCACGGGCAACTACAACCCGAAGACCAGCCGCATCTACGAAGACCTCGGCCTGCTCACGGCGAGCGACACCGTGGGCAAGGACCTCACGCGGTTGTTCAACGAACTCTCCGGGTACGCGATCGAGAAGAAGTTCAAGCGCCTGCTCGTGGCCCCACTGCATTTGCGCAAGGGACTTCTGAAGCGCATCGCGCTCGAGGCGGAGAACGCTCGGAACGGGTATCCGTCGGGCATTCGCATCAAGCTCAACTCGATCGTGGACGAGGCGATCATCGACGCGCTCTACCGCGCGAGCAACGCGGGGGTTCCCGTCGAGCTCGTCGTGCGCGGCATCTGCTCGCTCAAGCCGGGCGTCGAGGGCATGAGCGAGAACATCACCGTGCGGTCGATCCTGGGCCGGTACCTCGAGCACGCGCGCGTGTTCTCGTTCCACAACAACGGCGACCCGCAGGTCTACATCGGCAGCTCCGACATGATGCACCGCAACCTCGACCGCCGCGTCGAGGCGCTCGTACGGCTCACCGACCCCGACCACCTGCAGGAGCTCGACGCACTGTTCGACCTCGCGATGTCGCCCGAGACGAGCTCGTGGCACCTCGAGCCGGATGGCGCGTGGACCCGCCACAGCGTCGCGGAGGACGGCACACCCCTCGAAGACATGCAGAATGTTCTCATGAGGCAGATCTCACAGCGGAAGCGCGGCGGGTCACTTCGGTGAGCGTGGCAGCGACCCCGGTCCTCGCGGCCGGAGCCGTGTGCTGGCGCATGGTTGACGGCAAGCCCAAAGTGCTCGTGGTGTATCGCGGCGCGCACGCCGACACCTCCCTACCCAAGGGCAAAGTCGACCCGGGCGAGACGCTGCCCCAGACCGCGGTGCGCGAGATCCGCGAGGAGACCGGGCTGGCCATCGTGCTGGGGGCGCCGCTCGGCACCGTCGAGTACGTGCTACCGGGCGGCCGCGAGAAGGTCGTCTACTACTGGTCGGCCGAGGTGAACGACCACGACCTCGAGCTCGCGCGCTTCACCCCGAACGACGAGATCGCCGGGCTCGAGTGGCTCGCCCTCAAAGACGCCCGCAAGAAACTCAGCTACGAGCACGACGTCGATGTGATCGACCGGTTCGCGGCACGGTTCAAGGCCGGCAACGCGCGCACCTTCCCAATCATCGCCGTGCGCCACGG